>DAOKYU010000007.1 GCA_035325995.1 Thermodesulfobacteriota bacterium
CAGGGAAGGCGGCAGGACCGTGGGCGCCGGAGTCGTTACCAAAATCGTGGAGTGATCGGGTAAAAGGGAATTGATAAATGAATCGCGCTGCTAAAATAAGAATTAAGCTGAAATCGTTCGATCACAGACTGCTCGACAGATCTTCGGTCGAAATCGTGGACACCGCAAAGAGGACGGGGGCCCGGGTCGCAGGACCTGTGCCGCTTCCGACTCACATAAGCCGCTACTGCGTGCTGAGGTCGCCGCATGTCGACAAGAATTCGAGGGAGCATTTCGAGGTCAGGACGCACAAAAGGGTCGTGGACATACTCGAACCCACGCAACAGACAATCGACGCACTTATGAAACTCGACCTTGCTTCAGGTGTTGAAGTCGAGATAAAACTTACAGGATCTTGATAATGATAGAAGGAATTCTAGGCAAGAAAATCGGGATGACCGAGTATTTCCTGGACAACGGGAACGCAGTCGTCGCTACCGTTATAGAGGCTGGACCGTGTTACGTCGTCCAGAAAAAGACCGCCGGGAAGGACGGCTACGAGGCCGTGCAGGTCGGGTTCCTCGAAGCCAAGCCGCAGAGGGTGAATAAGCCCATGCAGGGACACTTCAAAAAGGCGGGCGTAGCGCCGTTAAAGCACATCGTCGAATTCGCTGCGGGGGCTGACGAGTACGGGCCCGGCGACGAGATCAAGGCTGACGTGTTCGAAGAAGGCGAGATCGTCGACGTCGTGGGAACCAGCAAGGGTAAGGGGTTTTCGGGCGTCATGGAAAAGCATAACTTTCGCGGTCAGCCGGCTTCGCACGGAGGCATGGCGCACAGAAGGCCCGGCGGTATAGGCTCCGCAAGCTACCCGGCGAGGGTCTGGAAGGGGCAGCGCATGGCCGGACACCTGGGTAACGAAAGAGTGACGATTCAGGGGCTTACGGTGTTCAAGGTCGACGCCGAGCGGAATCTCATCGTGATCAAGGGGTCGGTGCCCGGTCCGAACGGCGGCCTCGTAGTGATAAAGAGAAGTAGCAAAGGGGGCAGGACAAGTGCCGCAGCTTGAAATATATAACATCGAGAAAGGGAAGGTCGGAACGTTCGACCTCGACCCTGCAATATTCGAAGCCCCTGTAAAGAAGCATCTTATGCACGCTGTCGTTAACTGGCAGCTCGCCAGGAGAAGGGCGGGAACCGCGTCTACGAAGACGAGGGGAGAGGTCAGCGGCGGCGGCAAGAAGCCTTGGAAGCAGAAGCATCTCGGCAGGGCGCGTCAGGGGAGCATCAGGGCCGCCCAGTGGCGCCACGGCGCTGTAATCTTCGGGCCGAAGCCGAAGGACTGGTCTTATTCCATCAACAAGAAGGCCAGGAAGCAGGCGCTGGTGAGCGCGCTTTCCCTGAAGTTCGGCGAAGGCGTTCTCTTCGGCCTCGACGGGTTCGAGCTTCCGTCCATAAAGACTAAGCAGGTGGCGGATTTTATAAAGAGGTTCGAGTTCAAGTCGGCTCTTATAATCGTTGGCGGGGAGAACGAGAACCTTCTCAAATCCTCCAGGAATATACCGAACGTTAAGGTGGTAAGGGTGGAAGGGCTTAACGTATACGACATCCTGAAGTACGATGCTCTCGTCATGACCCAGGATTCACTCGAAAGAGCTCAGGAGGTCCTCAAGAATTGAAAGACCCGAGACAGATAATAAAACGGCCGCTCGTTACCGAAAAATCCTCCGACGCGAGGGAGAAGAACTGGTACGTGTTCTCCGTCGACAAGAGGTGCAACAAGCGGGAAATAAAGGATGCGGTTGAAAAAATTTTCAAGGTTAAGGTTGGAAAGGTAAGGACGCTCGTGACGACGGGGAAGGCCGTAAAGAGGTTCGGCCGCGTTTCCGGCAAGAGGCCTTCCATAAAGAAGGCCTACGTCGAGCTCAGGGAAGGCGTAATAGAGATATTCGAGGGAGTTTAGAAAATGGGTATTAAGAAATTTCGTCCGACAAGCCCGGGCACGAGATTCAGATCAGGCTCGGACTATTCGGACATAACGACAGACAAGCCCTATAAGCCGCTCACTTCTCCGGTAAAGAAGACGGGCGGCAGGAACTCGCAGGGAAGGGTTACGAGTTTTCAGAGGGGCGGCGGTAACAAGCGCCTTTACAGGATTATCGACTTCAAGAGGAACAAGACCGACGTTCCGGGAAAGGTGGTTTCCGTAGAGTACGATCCGAACCGTTCGTCGAGGATAGCGCTCGTTTCCTATGCCGACGGAGAGAAGAGATACATACTCGCCCCCGAGGGGATAGGCGTAGGGAGCACCGTAATGTCGGGGTCCGACGTGGAAGTGACGGTCGGAAACGCGCTCCCGCTGAGGAGTATTCCGGTGGGTACCGTCGTTCATAACATAGAGCTTAAGCCCGGGGCGGGCGGCAAGATGGTGCGTGCCGCCGGGGCTTCGGCGCAGATAGCGGCCAAGGACGGGGATTACGCCCAGATAAAGCTCGCATCGGGTGAGATAAGGCTCGTTCATCTTAACTGCATGGCGACTGTCGGCAAGATAGGGAACAGCGAGCACGAGCTCATCTCTTATGGTAAAGCGGGCAGGAAGAGGCACATAGGCAAGCGTCCGCACGTAAGGGGCGTCGCGATGAACCCCGTAGACCATCCGCACGGCGGCGGCGAGGGCAAGGCGGCCAAGGGTAACCCGCATCCCGTGTCTCCCTGGGGCTGGATAACGATTGGATATAAAACAAGAAAGAACAAGAGAACCGATAAGTTTATAGTCAAGCGCAGAAGAATCGGTTACGGAATGGATTAAGGAGTATCTATGCCTAGATCAAGCAAAAAAGGACCTTTTATCAGCAGCCGGCTTTTGGAGAAAGTGCAGTCCGAAAAGGCTGCCGGAGGCACAAAGATCATAAGGACGTGGTCCAGGGGGTCGATGGTAATCCCCGACATGATAGGGCTGACATTCGCCGTTTACAACGGGAGAAAGTTCATACCTGTCTATGTTACGGAGCACATGGTCGGGCACAAGCTCGGGGAATTTTCCCCGACGAGGACGTTCACCGGACACGCGGGTGACAAGAAGGCAAAAGTTTCGAAAGGCAAAAAATAGCGAGAAGGATTGATCATGGTTTCACAGGCCGTAAAGAAATATTACAGATCTTCACCTAAAAAACTGGGCCCGGTGCTGGGACTTATCCGGGGCTCGGGAGTCGAAAACGCATTTACTCTCCTGTCCTCGCTGAACAAGCGCTCCGCTCCCGATATCGCGAAGCTTCTTAAGTCGGCTGTCGCGAATGCCGCGGAGAAAGGGCATGGCGATACGGACTCGCTTTACATAAAGGAAGCCTACGCTTCGAAAGGGCCGACCCTCAAGAGAATCAGGGCCAGGGCCAGGGGAAGGGCGGCTTCGAGGAAAAAGAGAATGAGCCACATAACAATCGTGCTTGAAGAGAGAGGGCTATAAATTGGGTCAGAAAGTTTGCCCTGTAGGGCTAAGACTGGGAATCACCAAAACGTGGGACTCCAAATGGTATGCGGAGAAGGGCAGGTATACGAGCCTTCTTCACGAGGACCTCAAGATCAGGAAGCTGATAAAAAAGGAGTTCTATCAGGCGGCGATATCGAAAATCGAGCTCGAAAGGGCTGCCTCCGAAAGGGTAAGGATAATCATTAACGCGGCCCGCCCGGGGATGATAATAGGAAGGAAGGGGCAGGAGATAGAATCCTTGAGGCAGAGGCTGTCGAAGATGACCGGAAAGGACATATACCTCGACATACGCGAGGTAAAGCGCCCCGAGATCGACGCGCAGCTCGTGGCGGAGAACGTGGCCCTTCAGATAGAGCGCCGCGTCGCTTACAGGCGTGCGATGAAAAGGGGTATATCTTCGGCCCTCAGGCTCGGTGCGCTCGGAGTGAAGATAATGGTTTCGGGAAGGCTCGGCGGGGCGGAAATCGCCAGGAAGGAATGGTACCGTGAAGGCAGGGTGCCGCTTGCGACGCTGAGGGCCGATATAGATTACGGCTTTGCCGAGGCGAAAACGACTTATGGAATAATCGGAATAAAAGTCTGGATATTCAAGGGCGAAATACTCGAAAGAAAACACAAACAGGTTCTGTAGGTGATATAAATGCTGCAGCCAGCACGTACGAAATACAGGAAATTACACAAGGGCAGGATCAGGGGAAAGGCCAACAAAGGGGCCTCCATGGCGTTCGGCGAGTACGGCCTTCAGGCTACGGAGTCCGGGAAACTGACTTCGCGCCAGATAGAGGCTGCCCGTATCGCTATTACCCGTCACGTCAGAAGGGGCGCGAAGCTCTGGATAAGGGTGTTCCCCCACAAGCCGATAACGAAGAAGCCGGCCGAAACCAGGATGGGTAAAGGAAAGGGCGACGTCGACAGTTACGTCGCACCGGTAAAAAGGGGCACGATGATTTACGAGATCAGCGGCATTAATATGGATCTCGTGAAGGAAGCCTTCAGGCTTGCTTCGCACAAGCTGCCTGTAAAGACGAGGGTGGTAGCCCGCAACGAAGGGGACATACTGGGATGAAAGCAAGCGATATAAGAATGCTCAGCGACAGTGAGCTTGAAAAGAAGAGGGTCGAGCTGACCGAGGAGATATTCAACCTCAGGATTCAGATAAGCACCCAGCAGACGACCAACGTTACGAGAATGCGGACGCTTAAAAGAGAGCTCGCCCGCCTCCTGACGATTAAAAGGGAAAAGGAACTCACCACAGGGAGAAGTTAATTTAATGCCTAGAGGGAAATATAAGTCCAAGGTCGGGACCGTCGTCAGCGACAAGATGAACAAGACCGTCGTCGTCGACGTCATACAGATGAAGATGGACCCGAGGTATAAAAAGGCGGTAAAGAGGAATACCAAGTTCAAGGCCCACGACGAGAACGAGACGTGCAAGGTCGGGGACAAGGTGCTCATAATCGAGACCAGGCCCGTCAGCAAGACGAAGAGATGGAGGGTCAGCAGGATTATAGAGCGCGCGATACAGCTTGATATCGAGCCTGAGGCCGATCCGGCAGCGGCAGGGGGTGAGCAGCAGTGATAATGTCGTCTACATATCTGGATTCCGCCGATAACACCGGCGCAAAGAGGCTTTACTGTATTAAGGTGCTGGGCGGCACGCGAAGGAAGTATGCGAGGCTCGGCGACGTGGTCGTCGTATCGGTAAAAGAGGCCATCCCGAGCTCGAAGGTGGACAAGGGCACGGTGCACAGGGCCGTGATCGTCCGCACCAGGAAGGAGCAGAGAAGGGTGGACGGCTCTTACGTCAGGTTCGACAACAATGCGGCCGTTCTTATAAACAAGGACAACGAGCCCGTCGGAACCCGAGTATTCGGGCCGATAGCGAGGGAGCTCAGGACGAAAGGGTTTATGAAGATTATCTCCCTTGCCCCCGAGGTGGTGTGAAATGGCTTTAACAGAAAAGAAAATCAGCGTCCATAAAAAGAAATTCAACATAAAGGCCGGCGATACCGTATACGTAACGGCCGGTAAGGAAAAGGGCAAGACAGGGAAGGTTATAAAGGTTCTCAAGAAAAAGGACGGGGCTCTCGTGGAAAAGCTCAACATCGTAAAGCGCCACGAGAAGCAGTCTCAGAAGAACCCTACCGGCGGCATAGTCGAGAAGGAAGCCCCGATACACGTTTCCAATCTCATGCTGCTGGACAGCGTCGACAGAAAACCTGTCCGCATCGGACGCAAGGTGCTCTCGAGCGGAGAGAAAGTCAGATATAGCAAAAAGAGCGGAGAGGAGATCAGGAAATAATGGCTCCCAGGTTAAAAGAATTATATCAGGAGAAGGTCGTTCCCGCGTTAAACGAGAAGTTTTCCTACAGGAACCCGATGCAGGTTCCGGGTGTAGAGAAGATCGTTATCAACATGGGGCTCGGAAGGATGAGCGACGCGGGGAAGGACAAGAAGGTCATAGAAGAGGCCGTGGACGAGCTCGGACGCATAACGGGACAGAGGCCCGTCGTCAGGGCCGCGAAAAAATCCATCGCGGGCTTTAAGCTTAGGGAAGGTCTTCCGGTGGGAGTTTCGGTTACCCTCCGCGGGAACAGGATGTACGAGTTTCTGGACAGACTCGTGAACCTTGCGCTTCCGAGGGTCAGGGACTTCCGCGGGGTGTCCGCCAAGGCCTTTGACGGGCGCGGCAACTATACGCTGGGCCTCAGGGAACAGGTAATTTTCCCGGAAATCGATTACAGCAAGGTTCAGCACGTAAAGGGTATGAACATAAGCATAGTGACGACGGCCGAGACCGATGCGGAGGCCAGGAGCCTGCTTCAGAAACTCGGAATGCCGTTTACAACAAACTAGGAGACGAAGCCAGATGACACGCAAAGCGCTAATGGAAAAATCTATGAGGGAGCCCAAGTTCAAAGTAAGGCAGAGAAACCGTTGCCCCCTCTGCGGAAGGCCGCGCTCCTACATAAGGCACTTCGATATGTGCAGGATATGCTTCAGGGATCTTTCGAGCCACGGCAAGATACCGGGCGTTAGAAAATCCAGCTGGTAGGCGGTATTCAAGGATGAGTGGATTAATTTTTCAGATTACAGGGAGTGAAAAGATATGACAGACCCGATAGCCGACATGCTTACGAGAATCAGGAACGCCTTGATTGCGGGTCATAAGACTGCTACGATACCGAGCTCTATTATAAAGGCGGAGCTTGCGCGGATATTGAAAGAGCAGGGATATATAAGCGATTACAAGCTCGAGGGGGAAGGTGTCGGCAAGGTCATCACGATAACCCTTGCCTACACCGAAGGGAAGGCGAGCGTCATAAAGGAAATTCAGCGAATCAGCAAGCCGAGCAGAAGGGTGTACGTCGGCAAGAGCGAGATTCCCCGTATAAAGGGCGGACTCGGAACCTGTATACTCTCGACCTCAAGGGGCATTCTGACGGGCGCCGAGGCCAGGAAGCAGGGAGTGGGCGGGGAGCTTATCTGTTCTATATTGTGAGGGAGCATTAATGTCTCGAATTGGAAGAAAACCTATAAAAGTACCGAGCGGGGTCAAGATTGGCCTTAATAACGGCATCGTCGAGGTCGAGGGCGGAAAAGGGAAGCTCTCCTGGAACATACCTTCGGGGATAAACGCCAAGCTCGAAGAAGAAACCCTGATCATAGAAAGGGATAACGACGAGAAGAAGGTAAAAGCGCTTCACGGGCTTGCCAGATCCGTTATATCGAACATGGTGACGGGCGTCAGCGACGGCTTTTCCCGGACGCTCGAGATTGTCGGTGTCGGGTACAGGGCCGAGGCCATGGGCAGCAACCAGATCAAGTTCAACCTCGGGTATTCGAACCCGGTCGAGTTCACCATTCCCGAGGGTATATCGGCGGAATTCGAGGAAAGGGGCACGAGGCTCATTTTAAAGGGCATCGACAAGCAGGTCCTCGGACAGACCGCAGCCCGTATAAGGGAGCTCAGGCCGCCCGATTCGTACAAAGGAAAGGGAGTCAGATACTCCACCGAAAAATTGAAGCTGAAGCCCGGAAAAGCGGGAGGTAAGGGATGACGACAAGACTCAGCAGGAAGATAAAAAAGGATATAAGGCATACGAGGGTAAGAAGGAAGATTTCCGGAAGCCCGGAAAAGCCGAGGCTCTCGATTTTCAAATCCTCGTCGCACATTTACGGGCAGATTATAGACGACCTGAATTCGGTAACGATCGTTTCGGCGTCCTCCCTCACCCCCGAGATCAGGGAGGTTTTGGGAAAGGAAAAGATGAAGAAGACGGATGCCGCCAAGGTTGTCGGCAAGGCTCTCGCGGAGAAGGCCGTGGCGAAGGGTATAACCAGGGTTTCGTTTGACCGCGGCGGTTACCCCTACCACGGAAGGATAAAGGCGTTTGCCGACGCGGCGAGGGAAGCGGGTCTCGAATTTTAACGAAAAAAGAATTCTAAAGGATTTTAGTCTGGAGGCGTACTTGCAAAAAGAAAAGATCGACGCAACCGAGTATGAGCTCAAAGAGAAGGTGGTCCATATCCGGAGAGTTGCCAAGGTTACCAAGGGCGGAAAGAGGTTCCACTTCACGGCGCTGGCGGTGGTGGGCAATACCGACGGTATCATAGGGGCGGGCCTCGGCAAATCGAACGAGGTGCCCGACGCCATCAGAAAGGCGATAGAAAAGGCCAAGAAGAATCTTATAAGGGTGCCGATAAAGGGGAACACGATACCCCACGAAGTGCTGGGCGAGCATGTGTCGAGCAGGGTCATGCTGCGGCCGGCTTCGCCGGGTACCGGTGTTATCGCGGGCGGTGCGGTGCGGGCCGTCGTCGAGCTTTCGGGAATCCACGACATACTCTCGAAGGTCGTAGGCTCGACCAATCCCCTTAACGTCGTAAAGGCGGCTATTAACGGGCTCGCTCTACTCAGGATGCCGCAGGATGTGGCCGGTATCAGAGGTAAGGATATAAAGGAACTCGATCTCCCGAAGTCTTATTTGAATTGAGTTTTGAACTATAATCCGAAAACCCCGCCCGGGCTGCCGTGCGGGCTAACAAAAAATTCATACACGAGGTCTGAAACAGATGCTTAACAGTTTATCTCCCCAGCCGGGTTCGAAAAAACAGAGAAAGAGAGTAGGCAGAGGGTCGGGGAGTACGGGAAAGACGAGCGGAAAGGGACACAAGGGCCAGAAGGCGAGGTCGGGCGGCAAGGTTTCGCCGTGGTTCGAGGGCGGACAGACGGCGCTCAAGCTGAGGTCTCCCAAGCGCGGATTCACGAGTAGGAACAAGGAAAAGTTCGACCTCGTCAAGGTGTCCGACCTTAATAGATTCAACGACGGCGACGTCATTACGGACGTCGAGCTCAAGGGCGCCGGCCTCACGAAGGGGAAAAACCCCGTGAAGGTGCTCGCGAACGGCGAGCTCGAAAAGAAGTTGACCGTTAGGGCAACCGCGTTCAGCAAGGCCGCTATAAAGAAGATAGAAGACAAGGGCGGTAAGGCAGATATTATATGAATAGAAATATAGGCGCTATTCCTAGAATACCTGAGCTTAACAAACGCCTTTTGTTCACAGCGCTCATGCTGATCATATACAGGCTCGGGGTATTCGTACCCCTGCCGGGTATCGATCCCGAGCAGATCGTAAAGCTCTTCGAAGAGACCAGGGGCACGATCTTTGACATACTGAACATGTTCTCCGGAGGCGCGCTCGAGCGTGCGTCCGTTTTTGCGCTCGGCGTAATGCCGTACATTACCTCCTCGATTATCATGTCCCTTCTCGTAAAGGCGTTTCCGTCGCTGGAAGCCATGCAAAAGGAAGGGGAAGCGGGCAGGAGGAAAATAAACCAGTATTCTCGCTATGGGACGGTTCTTATATGTATAGTGCAGGGCTTCATGCTTGCCGTAACCCTGGAAGGGGGCATGGGCACAGGTTCCCCGGTTGTAAAGGAAGCGGGGTGGGCGTTCAGGATTATGACGGTTCTCACGCTGACGGCAGGCTCGCTCTTCGTTATGTGGATCGGTGAGCAGATTACCGAGCGCGGTATCGGAAACGGTATATCGCTCATAATCGCGGCCTCGATCCTCGTCGGGATACCGGGTGCGCTCTGGAATATCATAAGGCTCATAGGCACCGGTGAGATGACCGTTTTCGGCGTCATTCTTATCTTCCTGCTCCTCGTCGTAATAGTCGGGTTCATCGTATTCGTCGAGAGGTCTTACCGGAAGATACCCGTACAATATCCGAGAAGGGTGGTCGGAAGGAAGGTATACGGAGGGCAGTCCTCTCACCTTCCGCTGAAGACGAATACGGCGGGCGTTATACCCCCGATCTTCGCATCTTCGCTTCTTATATTCCCGGCGACGGTTCTCACGTTCGTGAATGTTCCGTTCCTCCGGGATATGTCGGATTTGTTATTCGACAATTTGCTCGTGTATAATATTATATTTGCAGCATTAATTATTTTCTTCGCCTATTTCTATACGGCGATCATTTACAACCCGGACGATCTTGCTGAAAACCTCAGGAAGAACGGCGGTTTCATACCGGGAATAAGACCGGGGAAAAAGACCTCAGAGTATATAGACAGGATACTTGGGCGAATAACGTTCATCGGCGCCGTGTATGTGGCGTTCGTGTGCGTTATACCATCGTTTCTGCAGCGGGAGCCGTTTAATCTGCCTTTCTACTTTGGCGGGACCTCACTCCTGATCGTGGTAGGTGTCACGCTCGACTTCGTTCAGCAGGTGGAATCGTTCCTAATCACTCACAGTTACGAGGGGTTTGTAAGAAAACGCGGGATGAAAGGCCCCAGAAGATACAATATTTAACGGCGGTGTTTATATAATGCGACTTATTTTGTTCGGACCTCCTGGTGCCGGAAAGGGGACCCAGGCGGCCAAGATTACTGAAAAATATGCTACGGCGCACATTTCGACGGGAGACATGCTGAGGGCGGCTGTAAAGAACGGCACGGAGCTCGGACAGCTCGCGAAGTCGTACATGGACAAGGGGGAGCTCGTTCCCGACGGCGTGGTAATAGGCATAATAAAGGACAGAATCGCCGAGGACGACGCGAAGAGCGGGTTTATGCTGGACGGCTTTCCGCGAACCGTACCCCAGGCCGAGGCGCTCAGCGAGATGCTCAATTCGACCGGGGCGTCGATAGATGCTGTAGTGTCGATAGAGGTAAACGACGAGGAGATCGTCAAAAGGATACTCGAACGGCAGAAGATAGAGGGGAGAGAGGACGATACGGAAGACGTCGTAAGGAACAGGCTCAAGGTCTACAGGAATCAGACGGAGCCTCTAAAATCCTATTACGCCGAGGAAGGAGTGCTGCACGAGGTGGACGGCATGGGGAGCATCGACGACGTATTCGCAAAAATCGACTCGGTGCTGGCGGATTTGAGGGCATGATTTATTTGAAGAATAAAGAAGAAATACAAAAAATGCGCAGCGCGGCGCAGGTCGTCGTGGAGGCGCTCGGGAAGATGCGCGAGAACGTAGTACCGGGCGTAACTACGTGGGATCTCGACCGCATGGCGGAGGACCTTGCCGTCAGCAAGGGGGCCAAGCCGGCGTTCAAGGGTTATTCGAGCTATCCGGCGTCTGTGTGCTTTGCCGTAAACAGCGAGGTAGTCCACGGAATACCTTCGAAGAAGAACGTTCTTAAGGAAGGCGACATAGTCGGCCTCGATTTCGGAGTCGTGCTGGACGGTTTTTACGGCGATTCGGCTATTACCGTGCCGGTGGGTAACATATCCCCGGAAGCGGAGAAGCTCCTTAAGGTGACGGAAGAGTCCCTGATGAGAGGAATAAAGGAAGCCCGCCCCGGGAACAGGCTATACGACATATCGGCCGCTATACAGGAATACGTCGAGGGGGAGGGGTTCTCCATCGTGAGGTCTTTTGTGGGGCACGGCATCGGCAAAAAGCTTCACGAAGACCCGCAGGTGCCTAACTTCGTCCCCGAGAACGGAAACAACGGAAGGGGCATGAAGCTTAAGCCCGGAATGGTTATGGCTATAGAGCCGATGGTGAACGTCGGAAGGCCCGACGTGAAGATACTCAAAGACGGCTGGACGGCGGTCACGGTGGACGGCACTCTATCGGCTCATTTCGAGCACACGGTCGCCGTTACGGAGGACGGGCCGCTGGTGCTGACACAGTAAACGAACTTATGGCTAAAGAAGAAAGAATAGAATTCGAAGGTACGGTGATCGAGGCGCTGCCCAATGCGATGTTCAGAGTGGAGATCGACGGCGGGCATGAGATTCTGGCGTACGTTTCCGGCAAGATGAGGACGCGTTTCATACGAATACTCCCCGGGGACAAGGTGAAGCTCGAGCTTTCCCCGTACGACCTCTCGAAGGGCAGGATCACGTACAGACTGAGAAAATGATATTACGGGGTGAAGACCGTGAAAGTTAGAGCATCGGTAAAAAAGATTTGCGATAAGTGCAGGGTAATCAAGAGAAAGGGCGTTATAAGGATTATCTGCGCAAACAAGAGACACAAACAGAAGCAAGGGTAGGAGAGAAGAAATATGCCCAGAATAGCAGGCGTAGACATACCGCTCAATAAAAGGATAGAAATCGGACTTACCTATATTTACGGTATAGGCAGGAAGTTCTCGAAAGATATCCTGAAGGAAGCCGAGATAGACGTGAACACACACTCCAAGGACCTGACGGACCAGGAAGTGGCCGCCATCAGGGACATAATCGAGAACAAGTATCTCGTAGAAGGTGAGCTCCGAAAGGAAGTGCAGGGGAACATCAGGCGTCTCATCGAGATCGGCTGTTACAGGGGCATAAGGCACAGGCTCGGCCTTCCGACGAGGGGGCAGAAAACCAGGGCGAACGCGAGGACCAGAAAGGGGCCGCGCGGTACTGCGATAGCTAAAAAGAAGAAGGCCGGTAAATAATCGGTTACGGAGATAATAGATGGCTGTAAAAAAAGGCGGCAAGAAAAGGGTAAAGAAATTTGTGGAACAGGGTGTGGTTAACATCCAGGCCACTTTCAACAATACCATCATTACCATAAGCGACACGGCGGGCAACGTGGTCGCGTGGTCGAGCGGCGGGGCCAAAGGCTTCAAGGGCACCCGTAAGGGGACCCCGTTCGCTGCGCAGATCGCGGCCGAGGACGCGGCCAAGAAGGCGGCGTCGGTCGGTATGAGAAGCGTGTCCGTTTATGTAAAGGGCCCCGGCCCGGGAAGGGAGCCGGCCGTGAGGTCGCTCCAGGCTTCCGGACTCAAGATTACGTTCATAAGGGACATAACTCCTATACCGCATAACGGATGCAGGCCGCCGGGCAAGAGGAGGGTCTGATTCATGTCTTTTGGAAACACCCCTGTCTTAGCAGAGGAACTCAAGGAGGTTACGCTGTAATATGGGAAGATATACTGGGCCGACTGACAGGCTTTCCAGAAGGGAGGGAGTGAATCTCTTTCTCAAGGGTGAGCGCAGTTACAACGGCAAAACGGCTATAGAGAAAAGGCCCGAGCAGGTACCGGGAGAGCACGGAAAGTTCCGCAGTAAATTTTCAGAGTTCGGGGTCCGGCTCAGAGAGAAGCAGAAAGTGAAGAGAATGTACGGGCTTCGTGAAAAGCAGTTCAAGAGCTATTTCCAGAAAGCGGCCCGTGTGAAAGGCGTAACCGGCTCCATTCTCATAGCGATGCTCGAAAGAAGGCTCGACAACGTTATTTACCGTCTCTGCATGGGCAGCTCGAGGAGCGACGCCAGGCAGATAGTGAGCCACGGGCACGTGCTCGTAAACGGTGAGGCCGTTAATATCCCGTCCTACCAGGTTAAGCCGGGGGACAAGATCGAAATCAGGGAAAAGAGCAAGAAACTCCAGAGGATTGCCCAGGCGCTGGAGTTCACTTCGAGAAGGGGCGTTCCCGAATGGCTCGAGCTCGACGAGGAAAATTTGAAGGGGACCGTGGTCAGGAACCCCGAGCGCGAGGACATAACGTTCCCGATAGAGGAGCAGCTCATAGTCGAGTTCTATTCGAGGGTATAAAAATCGAGAAGATAATAAAGATAACAAAAAGGCGTTTCCAAAAGGCGTATGGATCTCATCTTCATATAATGGAGGGAGTAAGGTGAAGGATTTTCAAAAAAACTGGCAAGACCTGATCAAACCGAAGAGAATTGAGAAGGACGAAAGAACCGCTTCACATACATACGCAAAATTCATGTGCGAGCCTTTGGAACGCGGATACGGTGTAACGCTGGGAAATGCGCTCAGGAGAGTTCTGCTCTCTTCGATCCAGGGGCCGGCGGTTACGTCGATTAAGATAGACGGAGTGCTGCACGAATTTTCATCCGTGCCCGGCGTGAAAGAGGACGTCACAGAGATCATACTCAACATTAAAGGCATGGACCTCAAGATGCACACCTACGAGCCGCAGACGATCCGCGTAAGCGCCCAGGGTGAGACGGACATCAAGGCCGGGGACGTTACTACCGGACATAACGTGGAGATACTTAACCCGAACCATCATATAGCGACCCTTTCGGAGGGAGCAAAGCTCGAAATGGAGATGAAGGTCGAGATGGGAAGGGGCTACGAGCCCGTGGAAAGAAGGGGCGAGATTCAGAGCACGATAGGGGTAATCCCGATCGACGCGCTTTTTTCGCCGGTAAGGAAGGTGAACTACACGGTCACAAACTCGAGGGTCGGGCGAAGGACGGACTATCAGAAGCTTACTATCGAGATATGGACCAACGGAACCATGCTTCCCGAGGACGCGCTCGCGTACGCCGCCAAGATCGTGAAGCATCAGCTTACGGTGTTCATCAACTTCGATGAAGCCGAGGTTGACGAGGTGCTGGAGAGCGACGATAAGCAGGAGATAAAGGGCACGGAAGAGATTCTGTTCAATACCATCGAGGAGATGGACCTTTCCGCGCGTTCTCTCAACTGTCTCAGGAAGGCCGGCGTCGAGTATGCGGGCGATCTCGTCCAGAAATCCGAGGAGGATCTTCTTAACCTCGAGAATTTCGGCAAGCGCTCGCTTTACGAAATCAAGGAAAGACTGACGGAAATGGGGCTCGGGCTCGGGCTCAAGATTGACCAGGAAGTTTTCGAAAACGAAAAAGCGAAGAGAAGCGACAAGACGGCGCTTCAGTAAATGTTTGAAACAGAACCGGAGAATTTGCGATGAGACATAAAAGAATCGGGCGCAAGCTCGGGGTTACGACAAAGCACAGGAAGGCCATGTTCAGGAACATGGTTACGGACCTCTTTCGCTTCGACAAGATAAGGACTACCGACACCAGGGCGAAGGAGCTCCGGAGGATAGCCGAAAAGCTTATAACCCTCGCCAAGGACGGAAGCCTGCACAAGAGAAGGCAGGCCGCGGCCTACATTCGCGACAACGAGGTCTTGAAGAAGCTTTTCGACGAAATAGCCCCGAAGTTCAAGGACCGTCCGGGCGGATACACGAGGATTACGAAGCTCGGGTTCCGGAGGGGTGACAGCAGCCCGATATCCATAATCGAGCTCGTCGAAGAGGAATTCAAGCCGAAAAAGAAGAAGGCGAAGGCTGCTCCGAAGAAGAAGGAAACACGCGCGACCGAGGCGGAAGCCGCGGCGAAGGCCAGGAGCAGTAAGAAGGAATCCGCGGAGGACCTGGGGCTCATAGAAGAGGAAAAGGCAGTGGAGGCGTCCGCGCCTGATACCGAGGCCGCGGCAGAGTCTCGGCCGGAAGAGACTGCGACTGCCGAAACTGAAATGACGGCTGCTCCGGAAGCGGAAACCCCGGCTGCGGAATCTGCGGCTAAGGAAACGGCGGAGGCTCCCGAAGAGCCGGCCGAAGAGGCCCCTGCTCCCGAAGCGGCTGCATCCGAGCCTGCGGAAGAGGCGACGCCTGAAGGGGAGTCTCAGACGGAAGAAGCTCCTCGGGCCGAAGGGGAAGACAAGAAAGAGTAACTATTCATTAAGGCGGAACTGCCCGGAAGGATTACGGGTGCGTTTGGCCGTTACAAAGAAAATAAACCTGAAGGCGGCCATGTGCCGCCTTTATTGTTTCCGCCTATGAAACCCGTGGGACTCATACTCGATTCGGATGAAATGTCCGGCCTTCTCCCTCTCGCAAGGGACGCCGAGGCCGCGGGGTTCGATTCCATCTGGGCTACCGAGCTTTACAGGACGTCCTTCGAGCAGCTCTCCTACGTATCGTCTGTAACCAAAACGATTAAGCTCGGGACGGCCGTGGCGCTCGCGTTCGTGAGGACGCCTCTCATCACCGCGCTTACTGCGCTCGACCTGGACGAAATCTCGGGCGGAAGGCTCATGCTCGGCCTCGGCACCGGGGCGAAGCGGACGAACGAAATGTGGCACGGCATATCCCACGGAAAGCCCGTAACGCGTATAAAGGAGTGCATGGACGTCATAAGACTCGTCACGGAGAAGGCGGGCGACGGTGCGCTCAGATACGAAGGCGTGTATTACGACATCAACACGAAGGGTTATCATCGTCCGTTCAAGACTGTCAGGGATAATATCCCGATTTACCTTGCGGGCGTCGGCGGCGGCATGTGCCGCGCGGCCGGTGAGAAGGCGGACGGCTATCTCGGCCACGTGGTCTGCTCGGAGAGGTATTTGAGGGAAAGTGTGCTGCCGGAGATAAAGGCGGGTCTCGAAGCGTCGGGAAGGGACCGCCGGGGATTCACGGCGTCGTCGATAATAACCTGCGCGATCTCGGACGACAGGAAGAGGGCGACAGAGGCCGCGAGGGCCACGATAGCCTTTTACGCGACCGTGAGGACGTACGAGCCTCCGTTCAGGCTCCACGGGTTCACGGCTGAAACCGCGAAGATACGCGACGCGTTTTTGAAGGGAGACGTGAAGTCGATGGTAGCCGCCGTAAACGATGAGATGGTGGATACGTTCGCCGTCGTCGGAACCCCCGACGAATGCAGGAAGAGGATAGATTCGTATCGAAAGGTTCTAGACCTGCCGATATTGAGTGCGCCGCACTACTACATAGACTTCGAAGAGGTGAGGGAGTACCAGAGGTCCATACTGAACGTGTTCGGCTCCTGAGCTAATCCTTTTTCGATACCCGCCGTGTGTTAAGCTTAAAAAGAGGTGAAGTTATGAAAGTTCTCGTTACAGGATCGTCGGGGCTCGTGGGTTCGCATTTGGTGCCTCTTCTGAGGGGCAGGGGGCACACGGTTACGAGGCTCGTCCGCTCGAAGGAAAAGGCCGCGGCGGGGGATGCAGTATACTGGAGCCCGGACGAAGGCGAAATAGATACGGCCGGGCTCGAAGGGTATGACGCCGTCGTGCACCTGGCGGGAGAGAACATTGCCGGCAGGTGGACCGAGGAGAAAAAGGCCCGTATTCTGGAGAGCCGCGTACACGGGACTGAGCTGCTCATGGAGGCGCTTTCAGGATTACGGACGAAGCCCGGGGTCGTCGTCGCGGCGTCGGGCGTCGGGTATTACGGCGACAGGGGGGACGAGGTGCTTACCGAGGAGAGCCCGCAGGGAAAGGGCTTTCTCGCACACGTGAGCGGCAGGTGGGAGGACGTTCTCGACATCGGAAAGGGCGCGGGCATAAGGATCGTCAAGATGCGTATGGGGATGGTGTTCTCGCCGGAGGGCGGCGCGCTTAAGCAGATGCTGATACCGTTCAGGCTCGGTATAGCGGGCAGGATAGGGAGCGGGAAGCAGTACTGGAGCTGGATATCCATGGAGGACCTCACCGAGGGGATTTGCTATCTTCTCGAAGCCGGGGACGCCTCGGGACCGGTCAATATGGTGTCTCCCGACACGGTGACGAACGAGGAATTCACGAAGGCCCTAGCCTCGGCCCTTAACCGCCCCGCGTTTATCCCTCTGTCGGAGTTCGCCGCGCGTGCTGTCTTCGGGGAGATGGCCGACGAGCTAATGCTCGCGAGCACGAGGGCCGTGCCTGTAAAGCTCACGGAACTGGGGTATAATTTCAGGTCGCCGGTCTTGGCCAGGACACTGAAGAAGATTTTATAACTGACCGGCGTTTCACGCAGGAGCCAGAGTGGAAAAGACAGGACACGTACAGTTCGGCATTAAAGAGCTCAGGGAAGAAGACCTCGACAAGGACCCTTTCAGGCAGTTCGAAAAATGGTACGAAGAGGCGTCGGCCGGCTCGGGGCTGAGATACCCGGACGCATTTGCGCTGGCCACTGTTTCACCGGATATGAAGCCGTCTTTAAGGATGCTTCTCTTGAAGGGAGTGGACGAAAAGGGGTTTGTATTTTACACCAACTCGGAAAGCCGGAAAGGGGAGGAGCTTTCGGGGAATTCGAATGCGGCCATGTGCTTCTGGTGGGAGAGGGTAGAAAGGCAGGTACGGATAGAGGGCGCCGTCGAGATGCTCCCCGGAAGCGATTCCGACGATTATTTCTCTTCTAGGCCCCGCGGGAGCCAGCTCGGGGCATGGGCCTCGGAGCAGAGCAGGGTTATACCGGGCAGGAGATATCTCGAAGAAAGGTACAGGGCGCTCGAAGAAAAATACGGGAGCTCGGACATCCCGCGCCCGCCATACTGGAACGGGTACAGGCTGGTTCCTTCGTCGATTGAATTCTGGCAGGGACGGCCGGACAGGCTCCACGACAGGATACGTTATACGAAGCTCCCTTCGGGCGGATGGCTTATAGAGCGCCTCGCTCCGTGAAACCGTGACACCTTCCAAAACTTACGGACCGGCGCTCAGCGTTTGACACCGGTGTAAAGTATCACTATCCCGAGCATCATTTCGGCGGATTTTTCAGGCTCGAGCCCGGACTCTTTCATGAGATCGAGGAATTTCTCCCTCTGCGGGAATGCGGAAGTCGAATCCGAGAGATACTTGTACTCGCGTCTCGTTCCGAAGAGAGAGCCCACGAGCGGCAGTATGTTCTTGAAATAGAATAGATAAAGCGGGGCGAAGAGCCTTTGGCGCGGTATGGCGAATTCGAGCACCGCCGCCTTGCCGCCGGGCCTGAGCACCCTTCTCATTTCGGAAAGCGAGAGGGCCGGGTCGATTGTGTTTCTTATACCGAAGGCTATCGTCACGGCGTCGAAGGAGCCGTCCTTAAACGGCAGCTCCTCGGCCCGTGAGCGCGCGAGCGTTATCCTCTTCGAGAGCCCGCGCGATATGATCTTCTTCCTTGCTAAAAGGAGCATCTCCGAACTCGGATCTATTCCGAAGACGCGCGCTTCGGGAAGGACGTCTACCGTTTCTATCGCGACCTCGCCTGTGCCCGTTGCGATGTCGAGCACGGTTCTGGAGCCGCTTACGGCCACGGCGAGCCGTCTCCGCCATAGCCTGTCCATTCCCATGCTGAAGAAGGTGTTGAGCGAGTCGTAGCGCCGGGCTACTTTGTCGAAAAGGTTTACGGTGTCGGGCATCGTCCCTAGAGTCTTATTCCCGGGTTCCCGGCGCCCACGCGGTTTTCGTAGCCGCTTTCGCGCTGAAGGGGGAGGGCTTCCATGATTTCTCTGATATGGTCCGACTTGTTGAGGACGTAGAAATGAATTCCCCCGACCCCGCGTTCGAGAAGCTCTTTTGCCTGCGTTATGCAGAGATCTATCCCGACCCTCCGGGCCGCGTCGTCGTCCGCCCTGCACCTGTCGAGCTCGGCCCTCAGCCCGGGCGGTATGGAGGCCCCGCACATGGACGTTATGCGTTCTATTTGCTTCGAGGACAGGATGGGCATGAGGCCGGGTATTACGGGCGTCTCGATGCCGGCCGAGCGCGTCCTTTTCTCGAAGTCGAAGTAAAGTGCATTGTCGAAGAAGAGCTGTGTTATGACGACGTCCGCACCCGCGTCTACCTTTTTCTTGAGATTGGCGAGGTCTTCGTCCGGGCCCGGTGCCTCGGGGTGCGTTTCGGGGTAGCCGCCGACGGCGATTCCGAATGTCCTCCTGCCGAACTCCCGTTTTTCGAACTCTCTTATGTGCCGGACGAGGTCGCTCCCGTATTTATATCCGTCGCCGGACTGTGAGAACTCGCCGCCGCCCGGTGGATCGCCTCTTAAGGCCACGATATTCCTTATGCCCGCGTCGTATATGCCCCGGAGCGTGTCGTCGAGCTCTTTTCGTGAAGAGCCGACACAGGTGAGGTGGCAGGCGGATTCGACCCCGAGCTCGTTCTTTATGAGCGCTGCGATTTCGAGCGTTCTACCCCTCGTCGTTCCCATTGCGCCGTAGGTAACGGTGATGAAATCGGGCTCGAGACCGACGAGCTCCCTCAGTGTGGATTTCAGGCTTTTAAAACCCGCGTCGGTTTTAGGAGGAAAAATCTCGAAGGAAATCACCGGCTTATTCTTGCCGCATTTGTAATACTCTTGAAACAGCATGGTTTGCCTTTATACGATAACCGTTTAAGTCTTTCACTTCCATCGGGGTTTGTCAAATGAAGAGTGGAGGGGTGGCGCTCGAGACAGGGAACCCGGGCGAGAAGGAAACGGCCGTAGACCGTCCGGCTCGTATTTTGCCCCTAATGACCACCGAGCAAAGAAGCGAGAGCGATTCTCCGGCCAGGGCCCGAACCCGTCCCGGCGCAGTGCGATCCTCCGAGTGTATTCCTGGTCCGCTCCCAGGATCTCTGTCTTCCGATGCGCCCGCCACGAATTTTTGGAAAATTTTTCTAGTTTGTATAAAAATCCCTTGACAAGACGTTCTTTACTGGTAATATTGATATTGAATATCAATATTATAATGCCGGCCGGAAACGATATGTATAGAACAGGATCAAATTCAGCGGCAGGCCACAAGGAGGAAAACGATGGGTTATTTATGTGATTCGGATAAGCCCCTCGTCCTTTCGTCGTCAAATATAGGCAGTATCTCCAAATGCGTATGCTGCAATTATTATCACCTCAACATCGGCAATATAACGCTCAGGCTGGAGCATAAATACATGCTTACACTAACCCAGATGATCATAGAGGCGCTCGAGGTTAATTCCGCGAGAGATACGGATACGAGAGGACATATGAGGAACCAGGCCTGAGGCATTTATCTTAAACTGACAAATACTCCCGGAAGAAGGGCGGCTCCCGAAATAATAAGTCCTATTACCTTAGCTGGCCGCCCTTCTTCTCCCTTAAAAACGAATAAATTTTCAGAAAATCGTAAAGACCCGCGAACATTTTAAATCATCTTTACAATTATCTCCTTGTATTTCTGTGGACGACATCCCTGCTTTTGTATCTGGAAGCTGGGTTCAGCCCGTAAGGTGTATCGAAACATTACAGAGGGGCTCGGCTTCAGCCAAGAAGCTACCCCGGCATGCTCGAAGAGGTGATTTCCATTTTTTCGCGTGGCTATAATACTCGTTACGCTCAATCGCTCCTTCTTTTTACAGGCATTGCCGAACAGGTGGAAGCTGATTCTAATCGTAACCTCGCTCCTTTCGGCCCGGGGACATGCATCCGGTTGGGCTTATGCTCTGTGAGCCCGGCATTTGCATACCTTAAGATTGTATCATTTATTGTCTCACTGACGACACTTGCCCTCCCATATGATTATCGTAATCCGGTATTTATACCCCTCAGAAGTCCCGGCATAGCAAATAAGGGACAAATTCCCCTCCTTTTTCGGTATCAATCCTAACTACCCTTGCCCTTATCTCCGGACGCACTCTTGATTAGGTGCCTGTTTTGCCGATTTTGACAAAATAATACCCCTAGATGGACTAATTACGTCACTAAATTTTAGATATTGACAAAATCTGACGATATACGGCAAGCCGCTACCGTATCTCGGAAATTGTGATTAGAGTGATAAATCAAGTAATAACAGTAGATTAAAGGGATTATGGCCTGTTTGACATCAAATTTCTGTTATTTGGTATGGAAATTGCACTATTAGGGGGCATGTAGTGATTAGGCTTGACCTAAGCGATAAGGGCAAACCATCCGAAAGGGTGGGACGCAAAGCCTTCGACCTAAGTGCCGAGAAATCGGCATACGGTGGCCGGGTTACCGAAATAGGAAGAGCGTCAAACTCTGTAGACACCCTTCCCACATGTAACTGACCTGCTCCGGGTTACGGAGCCGAAGGAATGCCCGTTCCAGGCCTGAAGGCCTGATGAAAGGAGGCATTCAAATGGTTCGATTCTTTAACAGTATTGGCAGCTTCAAATGGATAATCATCGTATCCATGCTTCTGGTCTTCCCTCTTGAGGCCAGCGCATTTCGCCAGAGCCCGACAGCCTCGAACCAGCCGTCGCGTTCCACGGCTTCGAGGACCCCGTCGCGTTCCACAGCTTCGAGGACCCCATCACGCTCTACGGCTTCGAGGACCCCGTCGCGCTCGGCTTCGAGGAAACCGTCACGCTCCACGGCTTCGAGGACTCCGTCGCGTTCCACGGCTTCGAGAACGCCGTCACGCTCTACGGCTTCGAGGGCACCGTCGCGTAACTCGGCAGCTTCCAGGACGCCGTCGCGATCTGCGGCAAAGCCCGCTCCGACGCCGCGTCCGACAAAAGCTCCCGCCGTGGTACCGACGCCCGTTCCAACCCCCGCGCCGACGCAGGCCCCGGTTCAGGAACCGACTCCGGCTCCGACGCCTATACCGACCCCGGTACCTACAGCTGCTCCGACTCAGGCCCCGGCGCCCGCACCGTCAGGCCCTGTCCTTGACGATTCCGGTGTATCCGATGCTCCGATTGAGCCTGCCAGCCTCCGCGTGATCGTTGTCGCTAAAGACGGAAGCGGTGATTACAACTCGATCCAGACCGCGGTGAACAGCGCAAAACCTGGAGACACGATACAGGTCAAGAATGGGGTCTATAACGAGGGCGTCGTCTTTAAAACGAACGGGACGAGCTCAAAGCCCATAACCCTTATCAACTATCCGGGCCATTCGCCCGTCATAGACCCGGGTCATGGAAAATACCCCTCGGAGTGCTGTCCATCGAGCGGGCCTTTGAGGGTCGAATTCAGGGCTGAATGGATAATAATGGAAGGCTTCGAGATCAGATACGGTTGGGATGGAGTAAAGGTTTTCAAGCCGCATAACACGATACGTAACAATTGGATACACCATAACAGGTATCAGGGGATATTGATAATCTCGACAGACGATATCTTTGTCGTCGGCAACACTATAGAGAAAAACGGTACGGACCCGGGTGCATGTTACGACAGCGCGTGGGGAGGAGAAAGCCCCAGACATTGCCACGCCGTGTATATAAGCGATTATTCCTGCACGAGCGCGTCGGATATTACGATAAGGGGCAATGTTCTCAGCAATCAGGGCGGAAGCGGTGTTAATTTCAACGGGTACGGATGCTCCACTAAAATACAGAACACTCTTATAGAGAACAATGTAATCGAAAACACCCACTACGGCACGGCGATGTGGTATAGCGTCGAGGGAAGCATGGTTGTAAATAATACGTTCGTCCTCGCGCAGATCCCGGAAACGAACGCTACGAACCATACGTTCGTGGCGGTATGGGGCAGCACGGGCAACGTGTTTAAGAACAATATCTTCTACAGCGAGAGGGGGGATGTTCAGGCTGTGCAGATAAACGACGCCGAATCCGGACAGAATACCTTCGACTATAACCTTTGGAGCGTCAAGTCGGAGACATGGGTCTGGAAGAGCAGCTGGAGGTCGGATTTCAGCTCTTCGTACAAGTCGGCCACCGGTTGGGACAAAAATTCCCAGTGTTGCAAAGTGGACCCGGGTTTTTACAACCTGGCCAATGGTATTTATCACCTGAAAGCGGATTCCCCCGCACGTGACCGTGGTCAGGACTCCACGTGCTCGGCGGTCGACTTCGATCAGGAACTCAGGCTCGAGTCCGGCAATACCTGTGACGTAGGTATGGATGAGTATCTATAGCGGGAATGTTCCGCTCACTTTGAACGTCGGTTCCCGGCCGGCTTTTTGCCGGCCGGGAATTTTAATTAAGGACCTGTTTATTGCCTCAGGCCGTGTTTCCCCTAGAGAATGTTTTCGGAAAGTTGATCGACCGTTGACGAGATGTCGAACTGCTTCGTAACGAAATTCCTGCCCGCCGTTCCCAGCCTGGATCTCAGCCCGGGGTCCGAATGCAGCTGTTCGATGGCGCGGGCGAGTTCGCCGGAGTCTCCCGGCTGAACGAGTAATCCCGTTTCACCGTTTTCTATGACCTCCGGTATTCCCGAGACCGGGGTCGATACCACGGGCAGCTCCATTGCCATGGCCTCTAGTATGACTACCGGTATTCCGTCCCTGTCCTTGCTGCCTGCAATGACACACGGCAGGACAAAGCAGTCGGCGCCAGCATAGCGTTTTATGATCTCGTTTTGCGGAAGAGCCGGAATAAACCGGACGCAATCCTTTAATTCAAGGCTGTCGTAGAGCCGGAATACCTCGTTCTCGAAGTCGCCGTTTACATAGACTATCCGGCACAAGAACTGTATGCCGGAATCTTTTAGAATCCTGCATGCCTTGAGGAGAACGTCGAATCCCTTTTTCTCCGTGAGTCTGCCGATGCTTAATATTTCGAATATTTCCCCTTTCCCGGATTTTCCCGGCGTGAATTGTTTAAGATCCAGGCCGCAGTGCACGACCTCGATCTTGCCGGAATCGATTCCGGGGAACTTCTCCGTCAGGTATTTCTTGTTATAATCGGAAATTGTTATTGCCTTCCTGGCGTCCCGTATTTTATCCAGGAGCATGGTATCTTCCTGGTAGATATCCCAAGCGTGGGACGTGAAGGTATATGTAATACCGTTTAATTTCGCGATGGCCCAAGCGGCGGTCGTCGGTACGGTTGCCCAGTGCGCGTGGACCCTCGTTATTCCCATTTTTTTCAGTGTCCGGGCTATGGCGAATGATTTGGGAATTACTGCAATCGTTTTAAGAAGGAGCAGGGGTTTTAAAATATGAGTCCCGGTTATCCTTGCCAGAATCTCAAGGCACGCCGCCGGTTCTGTAAAAAGATAATAAAAGACCGCCCTCCAGATACCGGGGGAAAGAAAATAGGAGTAGTAATGAGTGGTTTCCATAAGGGCTTTTGCGTTGCCGTGCAATGTTCCTTTGGACGGGCAGCTTTTAAGCGAGAAAACTTCTACTATAATCCCCTTCCGGCGAAGCTCTTCAATTTCTCTGATTATGAAAGTCTCCGTCAGGACGGGAAAGCGGGAAGTTATATATGCAATCTTTTTCGCAGGCATGTTCCGGATTCAGCCTGTAATTGTAATGTCTTTGAGGACTTTCTCAACTGCTGGATGTGCCCGTGCGCCCCGAAACGGGTTGCCGTCGGCCGCCCGCTATCTCGAAGCTCTACGATTATGCCGGCTCGAAACCCTTCGGCGCTGGTGAAATCCCGTGAAGCCCTGCTTCGGCAGCCCGGGAACCGGATATTGAGCCGGCAGGCGACTGCCTGCGTGTGTTTCGGTGGACGGCAGTGCGATATTTTCCTCTTGGATGGCAGGGCGGCTGTGGTGTATTATTAATGCCTGGAGAGCATTCGCGTGTATATGCGATGATTGCATCGTTCGGATGACGTAATTCGTTTCGTGCCTCGAGGCGGGCTCGTTGTCGGAAGGGGTGTTCATGATGAAAAATCCACTCGCCGTTTTTTACCTTATTTTATTCCCCTTACTGTTTGTCGCAGCGGGATGTGGAAGCCAGTCTGAATCCCCGGCGACTACCGTCCGCGACAGCGCCGAATTCATAGTCGCGAAGGACGGGAGCGGAGATTTTACGACTATAGGCGCCGCCCTGGCGCAATCCCAGCCGGGCGATGTTATACAGGTCAAAAACGGGATATATGTCGAAGGCATAGATATAACGAGAAGCGGTACGAGCTCCGAGCCCATAACCCTTATCAATTATCCGGGTCATTCACCCGTAATAGATCCGGGCGGCGGCGCCTATCCATCCGAGTGCTGTACGTTAAACGGTCCTCCCCGCAGGGTCGAGGTGAGGGCGGAGTGGATAATAATAGAAGGGTTCGAGATCAGGCACGGCTGGGACGGGGTGAAATTTCTCAAGTCGCATAATACGATACGCAATAACTGGATACACCATAACAGGTACCAGGGCGTACTGTTAATATCCGTCAATGACATATTGATAGAGGGCAATACGATAGAATACAACGGCACTGATCCCGGGGCGTGTTACGACAGGGCCTGGGGGGGTGAAAGCCCGAGGCATTGTCACGCCGTATATTTGAGCGATTATTTGTGCACCGGCCTGGCCAACGTAACGATCAGTGGCAATATGCTCAGAAACCAGGGAGGCAGGGGAATAACGTGGAACGGACTGGGCTGCGTTTCGAAAAGCACCAACACGGTGGTTGATTCGAACCTGATAGAGAATAACTCCTGGGGAATGGCTCTTTACTATAATGTGGAAGGCGCGAGAATTACAAATAATGTATTTATCAACAACTCGAGACCCGATACGAACGATGTCGATTGGACATTTATAGGTATTTGGGGGAGCAGCGGCAATACGATCACGAATAACGAATTTCATACTGTAATGCCCGAGGTTGCGGCCATACAGGTATACGATAACAAGTCTAAAGAGAACGACGTCAATAATAATGTCTGGAGGACCGCGGGGACGCTCTGGATTTGGGGCGGCGAGCGCCGCACGGACTGGGAGAGCTATCCGGAAATTTCCGGATGGGACGTGGACAGCGATATATGCATAGGTTGTGAGTGAGCGCGGCGCTGTGTGAGACGAAGACCCCCATCCTCAGAATTCGGGATTTATTATTCGTATTAACAAGAGGCTTCCGGCTTATGTACTTTTCCCTCCGCCCGGTTTGTCGATGAGAGATCCGAGCAGGTTTATGTAGGTCGTCGCCTTGCCTTCTCGTGTAAAATTCGCGGTCACGTATTTCCTGCCGTTTTCGCCGAATTTTTTTCTGAGATCGGGGTTATTGTAAAGAGTCAGTATCGAATCGATCAGCCCCGCGGCGTCCTCGGGCGCGAAGGCGATTCCGCAGTCCGCTTTTTCGACGACGATGTTCCTCGTCTCGCCCACGGCGCCGACGACGATGGGCTTCCCGCAGGCCATGGGCTCGAAGACCTTGGCGAATATCGTTTTGTGAAGAAGGGGCTGGTTTATCGATAGGACGAGCGATATGTCGGAAGCGTTAAGGAACGCAGGGATCGAGGCTTTCGGCTGCGGGTCGAGGAACCTGACGTTATCCAGCCCCGAGTCCTTGCTGAGTTTGACGAGTCTTTCTTTGTCAGAGCCGCTGCCGACGAGCAGGAAAAGAAGCTCTGGTATCCTGCGCTTTAGTTCCGGAGCGGCCTTTAGTATGACCTCTGCTCCGTGTGTATATCCGATCGTGCCTATGTAGGTGACTACGAACCTGTCCCTGAGCCCGAGGTTCTCGATTGTTCCGGGATCGACCGCCTGGGGCTTGAAGAATTCCGTATCCACTGCATTTTCTATTATTTTGATTTTATCGGGCGAGACTCCCCTCGAGGAAACAATTTGGTCTTTGAAGGATTCCGTTACGACGACGATTAAATCGCTCTTGTCGTAAAGGGTCCTGGCTACCTTGTCGAAGAATCTGTACGTCAGCGAGCTCTCTTTGCCCGCACCTATAGCGGGAATGACCTCGGGCCATAGGTCCCTTACTTCAAAAACCAGGGGCATGCCCTTCAGCCGTGAAAGGAGGAGTCCCGTGAGCCCGATAAAGAGAGAAGGGGAGGTGGCGATCACGACCTGGGAACGTTTGAGAAAGAGTCCCGCCAGGGATGACGACAGGAAGAAGGATATATAATAAAGGATTCTCCTTACGGAGCTTCTGAGATGTGTCGGGAGAGAGAATGCCCTTACTACATTTATTCCGTCGATGGTTTCTCTATAGAAAAGCATCCTGCTTCTCGACTTATAATCCTTGTAGATTATGCCGTCCGGGTAATTCGGGAAAGAAGTCAGGACGGTTACGTCGTGGCCCCGGTTGACCCAGTACCTGGATAGTTCGTACACCCTCCCGGACGCTGCTCCCATTTCCGGATAGAACTGCTGAGATATGTAGAGGATTTTCATTCCTTCGCTACTCCTGCCGCTTCGAGGGACCTGTCGTAAAGCTTTTCGATATTGTTTACCATGATCTTATCCGTAAACTTGGCATTCAGGATGGAAAAACCCTCTTGTCCCATCCCGGACATTAGATTTACGTCCTCCGCGAGCTCGAGGATTTTGCCTGCCATGGATTTATAGTCGCCCGGTTCGACGAGAAATCCGTTGACGCCCTCCTGGACGACTTCGGGAATGCCGCCTGCGTTGGTCGATACCACCGGCTTGCGGAAAGCCATGTATTCGAGGAGCGCTATGCCCATGCCCTCTCTCCTGGAAGTGAGGCATCCTATATCGATTATCGGCAAGACCTCCCTGGGGTCGCCTACGAAGCCTGTGAATATTGTGTGGCTTTCTATGCCGAGGTCTTTCGACAGCCTTTGCATGGACGGTTTTGTTTTGCCGTCCCCGACCAGTAGAAAAGCGAATTCACCATGCGTTCTCAATATCTCCCGGGCGGCCAGCAAAAAGGTTTCGTGGTCTTTTTCGGGTGCGAAACGTGCTATAATCCCGACGACAACCTGCTCTTTTCGGATTCCGTACTTGCTCCTCGTTTCTTCTTCTGGGTTATGTATCGGATTATCGATACTGATGCCGTTGTATATGGTTACGCACTTTCCCGGGTCCGTCCCGATTCTCTGTATGAAAACCTCCCTTTCGTCGTTGGAGACGAATATGATTTTTTGTGACAGGCTGCCGACGATTCTGTCGAGCAGAAAGGAGCGCCATGTGTCGTAATCCTGTCCGTGCTTGTGTGCTATCAAGACCGGCACGCGGGCGATGGAGCCGACAATGCTCCCCCAGAGATTCGAGCCCAGATTATGCGAATGAATAATTTTAATTTTTTCTTCGTCGAGAAGATCGATAAGAGGCTTGAATTTGTGTACGTCCGAAAACCTGCGTCTTTTTAACAGCAGGTATCTTATGCCGTTTGCCCCGAGCTCTTCTTCGAGGCCCCCTCCTTCGCGCGTCGAGCAAAAGACCGGTAGATAGTTGCCCGATCTTTTAAGGCCAATGGCAATTTTTACCGCGACTCTTTCCGCACCTCCGACGGGGGATAAAGAATCGAGAAGGAAAAGGACTTTAACGGCCATGTGATATATGTTTTCGAGATTTTGCCGAGAGCACGGGAAGCTTCTTTATCCTCGATGTGTATTTACCGGAACTTTACTGTTCTCCAGGTTTCGGATGTTAAGCAAAACGGAGGAGAGGGTTATCATGAGCCATAGAATTTTGTTTATATCCGTGGAATAGAATAGCCCTACAGTGAGGAATGCGAAAAACCCCATCTCGAGCGCGTTGGAATACCGAGTAAGATAGAGACTGTTCGTGTTATGAAGAAGAAGGCCCGTCCGGGCTTTTCTGATGTCTCTCCATGTCATATAGAGGATGAGTATGAAGGGAATGAATCCCAGGAGCCCCGTCCCCGTGAGTACTTCGATAAACGTATTATGCGATATCTGTTTATAGATAGGGTTATTTAAAACAAATCCCCTGAAACCGACCCCGAGCAGGGGATGCTCCGCGAATAGTTGGGGAAACAGCTCGAAGTAGTAATAGTACCTTACGCTGAGCGAGCTTTCCTGGCGGACCGATTCCTTGCTCTCCAGTATCCTGAGGGTCTCGACGCGCGATATGATGTTCTCGCCGATTGTGTAGTAGACCACGATGAAACCCACGATCAGACATGGCACCAGTATAGCAAGCGTACGTGCTCTGTTTTTCCCCTGTATGAATTTGAACATGGCTATGACGCACAGTACGGAGAACGCGATAAAGCCGGACCTCGAGTATGTGAGCAGGAAGCCCGCGAAGAGGATGACGGCGAAGATGGTGAGCACCGTTTTCAACCCTTTGTTTCCGGTCGTAAAGATTATCGCGATAGAGAGTGGGATCAATACGAGAAGCATTCCGGCAAATTCATTCTGGTCGCCCCATAGCCCCCCATAGCGCTCGAGGCCGTTAGCCGTCACGACATCGCCATGACCGAGGAACATGGGGCTCAGTACAGATATCACCGTACCGGCAATCAGGGCGATGACCGCGTAATTAAGGGTCTTTATGTCCCTGATAAGCAGGGTCAGAACGAAATAGGAGATTATCAGCAGCCCCAGCTTGACCAGGTACCTGATGCTGTATGCAGGGTCTTTGGAAACGTAGATCGAGGCGATGGAAACCAGCCCGAATAGAATGATTAATAATGCTTTTTTATTTCTGAACGTCTCGCCGACATATCTAAGGGATCCGCTGGTAATTACGAGGAACACGAGGTATGCCCCTATGAGCTTGTTCAGTGTCGCCGTAACGTTTCCTTTAAATACGAATAATTCTTCGAGCGGTACGAGAAGAAAGAATATCGTTACGGCGACCCACGGCCTCGTGATGGTAATAAACCCGAACGGAATCATCAGGAAGCCGGCCAGTATAAGCTTTTTGGAGATGTCGGAATAGCCGAGCGCCAACCCGAGCACTACCGCCACTGCCAGGGAGGAGAGTACGATAAAAGTGGTGGGGTTAGCCTTGTAAAAATTTTCTCTGCTCATATTGTCTTGCGTACGACAAGAATAGGGGGCGCGTGGGCCGCTCTTATGCGGCGGCCGTCTTTTTCAGAGGAAAGTATCTTGCCCTTATCTCCTTTATCTTTTTGAAAGTTTCCGCTCCCATGCTGGAAATAGCCAGATTATAATAATATCTGACATCGTGGGGGTTGAGCTGTATCGCCTTGATGAGCGCTTTTCTGCCTTCGCTCATATTGCCGTTGTAGCAGTATGCGATTCCAAGCTTGAACAGGTGATTGCCGTAGGCTCTCTTGTTGCCGTTGAATGAATTGCTGTGTTTTGCGATAAGCCTTTCGAGCCCCCTGATTACGTTCAGGTTGTTGTTGCTGATCGAATTCTGATGAACGCGGTACCTTACCAGAGGCTCTTCTATGCAGTCGAATTCGAAAAGCGCGGATATGCGGATCCACATGTCGAAATCGCTTGCGCTCTTGAATTCGTGGTCGAACCGCCCGGCCTTCTCGAAACATGATTTTTTTACGACGAGGGAAGAAGTGACGATGAAATCGTTAAAGAGGAGTTCTTTGAATATATTGCCACTGTGCCGGGGGATTACCACTCTCTCCCTGCCGAGCCTGGTGTCGAGGAAGATCGCCCCCGTGAAAACGGCCCCTGTCTCTCGAGAGCTGCGGTCAAGCACATTTACCTGCTTTTCCAGCTTTTCGGGCAGCCATTCATCATCGTCGTCGAGAAAGGCTATGTATGCCCCCCTGGAGCTGTCGACCGCGTTGTTTCTGAGCTCGACCACACCGCTATTTTTTTCGTAACGCGTATATATGATTCTCGGGTCTGAAAAGCCGGCGACGGTATCCGTGGTATGATCGTTCGACGCGTCGTCGCATACCAGTAACTCGAAATCTGCGTACGTCTGGTCGAGCACGCTTTGAATCGCCGCTTTCAGTAAATCCGCGCGGTTATGTGTCGGTACAATGACGCTTACCTTCGGCATATCGTATTATATAGTATATGCTCAATTTGGGCCGCTGGTTATAGCCTTCCGTCGAGCATGTCCACTATGTGTTCCCTTATTCTTTTTATGACGTTTTGCCTGTCGTATATCTCTATAGTTTTCTCCCTCGCGGCAAGGCCTATTTTTTCACATAAATGCGAGTCACTGAGGAGGCTTACGCAGGCATCCGCGAATGTCTCCGGGTCGTCCCGTCTCAGTATCTCGGTCCCTTCCTCGAATTCCAGCCCCTCGGCGCCTATTGTTGTAGCGACTGTCGGTTTGCCGTAAGCTGCGGCCTCGATAATCTTGAACCGAGTCCCGCCGCCTACGAGAATAGGAACCGCGGTCGCCCGAACCCTTCTGTAGAGATCCGCCAGGTTGTCGACGAATCCCGGTGTTTCCACCCCCTCGGTGCCCGTAGTTTTAAGCCCCATCTTTTCCGCCGAAGTCCCGGCGATTATCAGCTTCGCCTGCGGCATTTTTTTTCTGACGAGCGGCCAGATGCGTTCCACGAGATAGTGTGCGGCGTCTACGTTCGGCTGGTATATCGAGCCGAGGAAAAGGAGATTGGGCTCGGGCGTAATCGGCTCGAGCCCGGGTATGTCGACTGCATTGGGCACGGTGACGACCCCGCTCAGCCCGTATTTTTCGTTCAGGTAGCCCCGGTCGAGCTCCGAGCAGACCGCCGTTTTGGATGCGAGCCTGATTGCGTTGTATTCTCCCCTGGTGAGCGAGGGGAGGAGGGAATAAAGGAGCTTGGTCTTGATGTTGCCCCGGCTTTCGATATAGCGTTTCAGAACGATATGCTCAATATCGTCCAGATCGAAAAAGATCGGGGGGAGCGGCTTTTTTGTCAGGAGGAGCGGGCACATGGACGAAAGCCTGTGGGCGAATATGACGTCGGGCTTCAGCCCGAGGCACTCCTCGACCGCGCGTACTTGTTCCTGGCTGCTGAATTCGATACGTCCCCTCTGTTTTGAAAAGCTGAAGATGCCCCTGGTAAACGATATCCATTTCATCAGCTCATTGTCCATGTTGAATTTGGACATCGGGTACAGGTAAAGCCTGACATCGGCATCCCACAGCCTGGTAATGAACTCTTTAAGCCCGGATATCCGTTCCTCGGAACAATCGTAATCGGGCGGGGTAAAGAACAGAACGTCGAGCTCGGCAATATCTTTAAACGCTTCTATGAAAGTGGCTATACGCTTAAAAGTGCCATGCACCTTCTGCGGGTCGTCGGGCAGGTATCTCGATATGAGTAGTATTTTCATGGGTTAATCCTGGATTTCCGAATCGTCATTTTCTCCTGTGTTTAATGGCCCGTGATTCCTTTCCTTCTGATTATTTCGGAGTAGATATCCGTTACGCCTTCGATCATTTTTTCCTGAGTGAAGCCGAGGTTTATGGTATCCCTTGCCGAAGCGGCGATTCTTTGGGCCAGCTGCCCGTCGGACAGGATGAGGTTTATCGCATCCGCCAAAGCTCTCGGGTCCCCGGGGGGGACCAGGAGACCGTTCTCCCGGTCGGTTATGAGATCGTTTATACCGTCGATGTCTGTCCCTATAACCGGTTTCGAAGCCGACATCGCCTCCATGACCGAGAGGGGGAGCCCCTCGAGTAAAGAGGGGAGAACGAAAATATCGCATGAATGGAGAAGGGCCGGTATGTCGTTTCTTCGTCCCAGGAAGATTATCCTGTCCGCTATATCGAGCTCGCGCGCGCGCTCCTCGAGATTGGCTCTCTCGGGGCCGTCCCCGGCCAGAAAAAAAAATGCGTTCGGAACCAGCGCGGCCGCTTCGATGAGGTATCCGATTCCCTTTAGCCTGTCCAGCCGCGCGACTGTCAGGACGGCCGGTTTCCGGTCGCCCTGTATCGCTTCTGACCGGGCGCAAGAGGCAAAATCCTCGGTGCGCACGGCATTATGAACGACGCTGACCTTTCCCTGTGGTATTGCCTTCTTCAATTGCTCAGCCTGGCTACGGGATACGGAGATGTACCGGTCGACCAGCATCGATACGAGCCTCTGATAAATGAACCTGATGTAGACCTTGTAAATCCTTCGTGCGCGGAATTTCTGGTAGGAGTGCTGAGTCGCCACGACGGCCTTTATGCCCGCAAGCCTCGCGCAAATAATGCCCGCGGTGCATTTGAGGTTCGAGACCAGCTGTGCGTGGAAAACGGCGGGGCGCAGTTGTTTAAGGGTTCCCACAAGTCTGTTGATCCCGCTTATATCTCCGAGCCCCTCGATCGCCGATACGGGTACGGTGCTTATGCCGAGGTCCCCGATTCTATCGACGAACGAGGCGATGCCGGAATGCTGCTGGTAGACCAGAACCGGCTCCCAGGAGCTCCGGTCGAGCTCGCTCAGAAGGTTGTAGAGCACTTGCTCCGCCCCGCCGAAGTCGCTGCTTTCCATGTAATAGACAACCCTGTATTTCATGGTTCCTGAATCCGGTTCGTCCCGGCGGGTACATGCCTAGTTGGTAGTAAGCCTAGCCCTTATTTTTCTTACCAGCCTTCCGACTCCACGCATCTTGCCGTGGGTGTACTGCCACCACCTCCGGGTCGTATTGTATTTGCCCTCGAAGTGGAGCTTTAGAAGGAAGTCGAGCATATTGTAATAACCCATGATGTCGACACGCGGCAGGAGGAGCATGTCGTCCCCCGGTCTCGAAAACCGTTCGTCCGTAGTACAGGCCGTGCGGTATCCCGCTTCCGCGGATATGTCTCTGACCTTTTGATTGTACGAGCCGTATGGATATGCCAGGTGGACTATTTCGTGACCGAGCTCGTCCTCGAGGATTTTCCGGGAATCGGTCAGCTCCCTGAAACAATCCTCCGGGCTTATCTCCGCGAGGTAGGGATGGCTCAGGCTATGGCTCCCGATTTCGAACCCGCTCGAATCGAGCTTTCTTGCAGCGTCCCAGCCGATTATCGGAAACTCGAAGCCCAGCTTGGGCACGAGCCAGTGGCTGTCCGTCCCTGCATAATCCGTAGGCATATAAAAGACCGCCGTAAACCCCTTTTCCTGAAGTATCGGTACCGCGTAGTCTATACAGTCCTGGTAGCAGTCGTCGAATGTGATAATTATCGGCTTTTTGGGCAGTGTCGATATTCCGTTCCTGTACTCTTCCAGCAGTGTGAGGCTGATCGGTGTGAAGCGAAGCAGTTTAAGGATGTCCATATGCAGGCCGAAGGTTTGAGGAGTCACGGAGCAGTCTATGAATCCCGGCTCTACATCGGGGGTGACCTGGTGATACATGAGTATTGGGATGTGAAAGCTCATAAGCGTTGCTATCTCTTCTTAATTTTTAGCGTTTAGTTCCTGCGGTAATGAGTCCGCTGTTTCTAGCGTCTATTTTTAAGAGCTTGTATAATGCTTTCGGCCGGCTCCTGGTTTCCTATTCCCCGCATACCTTCGCGGACTATCAGGATTTTATTCGGGGAAGACATTTTAAGCCGATTCTTCTTATCTATATAATCGTACCTTGAGAATTATACAGCTAAATACGGGCGATATATATGTGGCTTTGGCGACAGGTTTTTCGGGGGAGGGCCGTGGGGCCGTTTGCACCTCCTTCACGGGGGCCGGCGGCGGGGTGCGCCGGCGGCAAGGGCAACAGAGTAAATTCTACCGAGGTCGAAATGCAGACTCCGGGTGGGTTTAGGCCCGGGCATCGGCCACGAAAACCCACCGGACCGGGCCGATAGTTTGCCCCGGACCGTATACCCTGCCTATGCCGGAAGATTCCCGGGGGGAGCGGTCTTGGGTTTCTCGTACGACTTTATTCTGTAGAGGAGCTCTTCATTCTTTTTATCGCTTTTTATCGCGGACCAAACGCCAAGCCAGAATAAATAATCCATGGCAAGCGAGCATATCCTTCTCTGTCTCTCCGGGCTCGACCTGTCAAACAGGTTGACGAATGAGACCACGGCGCCGGTTGTGGCCGGAACCAGCAGGCTCGACCATATCAGGAGAAGACGAAGCGTGCGCCATTTCCACCCTGCGCTGTTATAGTTGCGGAAATTCAGCTCGGTGAAGGTCTCGGGATGCAGGTTGACCATGAGGACCGCCATCTTCCCCCCATTTATCGTTTTCCTCGCCAGGTCTTTGAAATTGTCCTCGTAGTGCTGTATGCAAAGGGCTTCGGGGCTGTATGCGAACTTTACTCCTGCCTTGACAAGCCGCTGCGCAAGCTCGATATCTTCGTATCCGTAAACTTTGAAAAGCTCGTTAAAAGCCCCTGCCTCGATTAAAACGTCGCGGCGAATCGAGAGATTCGCGCCGTAGAAATCCCATATGCGAAAATTGTAATTAGGAGCGGATATCTTTTCTTGCCGTGTGTTAAATTCGGCGGCGATATAGCGAGCGGCGAGCGTCGAAGATTCGTCGATGAAGATGGGCGCGGCCCCAATCACGCCGAGCATGGAATTGCGCGGGTGGGCCGCATAATGCGATTCCACGAGCCGGGGAGAGGGCTCCATATCGTCGTCCAGTATAATGAGCAATTCCCCCTCGGACGCTTTCACGCCGCGGTTGCATGCCGTCGCCCTGCCGGAGTTGGTTTCCCAGAGGCCCTTTAGCCTGAAGGGGGCGCTGAACTCTTCGACCATTTCACGCGTACCGTCGTCTGAACCGTCGATCGAAACTATGACTTCGAAACTTTCGGGAGGGAAGGTTTGCGCCGAGAGGGCCGTAAGCGCCCGCTTTACGGAATCGCGACGCTGGAATGTCGGTATAACCACGCTGACCTTTATCATTACGAGAACCGGTTCAAACTATGACGGGGGATATTCCGAAAACCGCTCCGCCTGAATAGTATTTTTGGGATGGAACTTTAGAAATCCTGTATTCCCGGCGATTTCGGGGGCTTTCTCCCATTCCTGTATATTTTAGCACCACTCTATTTAAATGGTATCCGGGTTTATCGTGCTTCATTCAAAGCCGCGGTCGAACCGCAGCCCTGCGTGTGTACATTCTAGCCGGGGGGAAGGAAGTCGGATACCGTTATCCCGGATGTCCGGTGAAATAGTTCAAAGCACCGTTTAGTAAATACAGGGATATATGTGTATACACGGATTTGATCAATAAATCATTTTCCTCATTTTTCTGTATCCCCTGTAAAGCTTTGCAGCGGCTTTCCTCATATTCAGTTTCATGCTCTTTCTTTGCACTGTAATATCCTGAATTTCGATATGATGGGTCGATAAGCTTTTCTTATATTCCTGTTCTCCATGCATGAAATCATACGAAAGCAGCCCTTTTTCCGCATTGTGTAGAATGGCGAAGTAGTCACAGACAAACCCCGGACGATAGCAATTGGCGGGGAGATAGCTGTACCCGCTGTCGGCGCAAAGGACCCTTCCGTCGTAGACGAAATTGTAAAGGCATCCTATGACATGATTCCCCGCCGATACTTTCAGGAGTTGTATTTCTCCATGCTCAAACCGGCTGGTGATAAGCTTTTTGTGTGAGTTAAGAACGTATTCGGTCGACAGGGATCCGGGCTGGTTGCGCTCGGCCCATCTTTTTTGGTGCAACTCGACCATCTCGTCGAACATCGTTAAGGCTTCGGGAACAGTCCCGGCTGTTTTTAAGGATATCTCCCCGATTTTCTCATATTCTTTAACGGCCCTACGTATTTTCTTTCTTCTGTTTCGGCTGATCAGCGCCAGGTAATCGTAGTTATTACGGCGGACCTCCTCCAAGTCTACGTAATATGATTTCTGGGAATTGATCGTTATTTTGTATTTGTGGTTCGCCGTGTTGTCCGGAGCCAGATTATGGTATATCGGTGAACATCTGACCATATGAAATTCGTCCCACGACTTTATAGGGATCTGATCGAGCAGCGACTCGAGAGACATTTCGACTTCCGTATCGACCAGGATTGAATTATATTCGATGAATGCCGCGTTATCGATGAGAGGAATCAGGGTTTGATTAAGCGCAACCTGCTGATACCTGAGAAACGTGCTTGTCGTGGATCCGGCAAAGAAAGCGATGACAGGGGATTCGTTCATGTAACCCACCACCAGCAAAAAATTACAGTCGGAGGGCAGGTTATCCAGCCATAATTCTTTCCGCGCCCATGAAAGATAATACGAATGAGGACATTTATTGATCATGGCTGTCCAGATATCCTTCACTGCGGCGCGTTGCGAAAACGGGTTGTAAAGTTTGAATATGATTCGGTCAGTATTTTTTATATTCATGATATAATCCAATCTATTCTACTTAAGATTTTATAAGCTCCGTGATATTAAATCAATGCCCTTTGTGAATCGTGAAAAAATACCGAAGTAGAATTCCCAAGCATGTTGGTTGTGTATGCACGAGACAAAGGATCACGTTGATTTAGCTTCAGTCATCGCTGACCCTGACATGGAGCTTATAAATAATACTACTCTTCCGGGCCGGTTACTATCGTCTAATTGGGCAGGAGGATTTCCGAAAACTCTCCGCGGCCCCCGCCCGGACGAAAGCTTCGGGCTAAATCCACACAGTTTATTATCGATTTCGGCGGAGGTGTGCGGAAGTGCATTGTGTCATTCTCCTGCCGAATCGACATATTTATCGCCTATGTTTTGCGCGCGGCTTCTTCGCCGGCATCGTCTTGCCCCTTTTCGCCCGCAGTAACATTTTCCTTCCTGAACATTCTCAGCAGCTTTGCCAGGTTGTTTTCTATCCTGAATTTGATATTCCTTTTATGAATGACCGTGGTCCGTATTTCGTTATAATTCGTTGACAGGCTCTCTTTATACTGCGCCTCTCCGTCCATGAAATCGTAGCTGCTCAGTCCGATATAGGCATTATGCAGTATCGAGTAGTAATGGCAAACTATGCCGGGGCTGTAAAGGTTTCCCGGAATATAATCAAACCCGCATTGCCCCCCAAGCACCTTTTGGTTGTAGACGATGGTGTATAGACATCCCAGCGTGTGGTCGCCGGCGGATATTTTAATCAGCTGGATTTCACCGTATTCGAAACGCTTCGAAACCAGATCTTTGTTAAAGTCTATAATGTATTCACTTGAAAAAACCCCACGGGATCCGCGCTCCGTCCATCTTTTTTGATGCAGCATGATTAACTCGTCGAGTATTTCCAGCGCCTCCTCGACAGTTTCGGCGATTCGTATCCGTATTTCCCCTATTTTTTCGTATTCTTTAATGGTCCTTCGTATTTTGCTCCTTCTTTTTTGGCTGAGTAGGGCCAGGTAATCGTAATTGTTCCGACGGATTTTCTCTAAATCTACATAGTATGATCTGGCCTGTTCCGTTTTTACATCATATTTCTTGTTTAAGTTCCCGTTCATGATTATGTTCGGCTGGTATATCGACGAGCATCTCGTCATAAGGAATTCATCCCATTCGAGAGGTATCCCTTCGAGTATAGACTCGAGGGATATTTCGATTTTCGGGTCGATCAGCATCGAGTTATATTCGATGTAAACCGAGTCGAAGTGTGGAATCAGCGTTTGATTGAGTGCAAGCTGTCTGAATTTGAGAAACCTGTGCCGGGTTGTCGTTCGGGAACCGAGAAAGAAAGCAATGACCGGAGATTCGTTCGAGTAGCCCACAGCCAGAAAGAGCTTACAGTCGGTCGGCAAGCTTTTCAGCCATAGCTCTGTCCAGGGCCATGCGAGATAATAGGAATGCGGGCATTTGTTCAACAGGTCGGCCCAGATTTCCTTCACGGTGCCGAATTGTGAAAAAGGGTTGTACAGTTTAAAAACGATTGAGTTCATATTTCCCTAATCATGGAGCCGTTCCAATCGCTTTTGCCTGTATGAAATCGCCGAATCAATGCTTTTTCCCCGACCTGATGGCGTCTATAACGCTCGCCGCCCTGTATTTCATATCTCTTTTCCGGATTGTAATGGTTTGCATCTCGTTATGATCGGTCGAGAGGGATTTTCTATAGCTATCGTCTCCTTCGAGGAAATCGTAGCTGTTAAGGCCCAACCTGGCATTATGCATGATTGCAAAACTGTGACAGACCAGCCCCGATCTGTATAAATTGCCCGGCAAGTAATTGAACCCACATATATAAAAATATACCTTCCCCTCGTAAATCAGATTGTAGATACATCCGAGGACGTGGGCGCCGGCGGATACTTTGATTAGTTGAATTTCTCCGTGTTCAAAACGTCGGGAGATCAGATTTTTATGGAAGTCGATTATATACGAGTCCGACAGGGCGCCGGTGTGCCCTTCTTCCGTCCATGTTTTCTGGTGTATTTCCGTTAGCTCGTCGAATAATGCGAGCGCCTCGTCGGTGTTCGCCGCTATAGCGATCTCGATCGCCCCGAATTTTTCGTATTCTTTGATCGAGCGGCGAATTTGCTGTCGCCTGTTTGGGCTCAAGAGACCGAAGTAATCGTCGTCGTTGCTGCGGATTTTATTCAAATCGACATAAAAGGATTCACACGTGTGGATTTCCAAATGATATTTTTTATCCAAATCGTCATCTATGATTAAGTTAGGCTGGAAAACCGGAGAACATCTCAGAATGCTGAATTCATCCCATGATTTTACAGGGAGATTTTCCAACAGGGAGCCCAGGGTTATTGTGATTTCAGGGTCGATCAGGATTCCGTTGTATTCGATCCATATTATATCTATATTTGGAATGAAAGTTTGATTGATTGAAAGTTTTCGGAACTTAAAGAGTCTGTGCCGGGTTGTGGTTTGGGCCCCCAAAAAGAAGGCCACTACCGGCGATTTGTTTATGAAACCGGCTACAAGAGATAAGCTGCAGTTATCGGGCAGGCTTTTTATCCATAGCTCTGTCCACGGCCAGGCGAGATAATAAGAATGTGGACATTTTTTTAACATGGATGTCCAGATTTCTTTTACGTCGTCGAATTGGGAAAAGGGGCTGTATAGTTTAAACGCTATATCATCTACGTGATTATTCAATCTTCTCATTGCCGGACTAAATCGTATGGATTTAAGTGTTCGTTTATGGTAGACCCGAATATTAGGCTGAAAAATACCCTGCGTGCCGTAAAAGATTCGTAATGAACTATAATTATAGCAACATGCCGGGAAAATGGATAGTGTCCGAAAAAGGACTTTATACGCATTCCATGAAGAGAGACCCTGGGTACTTCATGCCCTGCCTCATGTCTTGACGCCGGCAATTCTGAATGTAATGAAATCGTGAACCCCGATTACAATGGAGGGCCCTAAACATAAGCCGGAACGGATCAGAAGCATCGTCTAGTGAAAAGATTGAGTTGGTTTTAAGAAGGGCGGATTGGCGTTTTTTGCTCCGCGACCCGAATCCCTCAAAAAGCGTCGTATTCGGGGAAGGAGCCCTGGCGGATGCTGCCGCCATGATATCGGGAACAATCGTCGGGTCGGGAGAAAGCCGTCACAGGAATGACTGCGACCTCGCCGTCGCTACCGAACCCGATTACAAGACCCTCGAGGAAGCATGGTCGTATCTGAAGCCCGGGGGGGCCGTTTATGCAGAATGGATCCTGAACCCGTTATCCGGAACGAACGATATCAGAAAAAAATTGGAATCCTTGGGATTCCGGGATGTAAAGTTCTATCTGCCAAAGCCTTCTCCGTTTAATTCGCCGCCCGCGATGTGGGTCCCGCTGGAGAATAAGGGAGCAATCGACTTCGTCGGTTACATCGATAAAACCGAGGACTTTTTCAGGCGGATGATTAAGGGGATGCGCCTCTTTCTCTGGTCGTTGAGACCGAAATTGTTCGCGCTCTATCCATGGTTTATAAGTCTTGAGCCGGGAAAGTTCGTGGTTTGTTCAGTCGCGGTCAAACCTGCCGGGAACGGCATGCTGGAGAAGACCGCCGCTCCCGAGTCTCTTTCCGGGGCCGGCGCATCGGCGGCCGGTTTGCAGGGCGTTATTGCCGCTTGTTCGGAAGGGCCGGGCCTCCAATCGGGATCGGAAGATGCGTCTATTTTCATCTTGTCCATAAGAGAAAGCATAGAGAAGGCTCTGCTGTTTATTTTCTCGGAAGAGGGTCTTGAGCCTTATATGGTGGTTAAAATAGCACGGACCAGAGAGCCGGATCTCGTATTGGATAACGGGGCACGGTTTCTGAAGGAAATCAACGAAAAATTCGATGACATAACGGGAATCCCGAGGATATTGTTTGTAGGACGCGTCTCGGGACTCTTCGCTGTGGCGGAAACGTTCATTGGCGGCATACAATCTTCGAGGGCCGTAAATAAATCCAATTATGAAGAATTGGCCATGAATGCAACTTCGTGGCTTGCTGATTTCGGCATGAAATCAAAAGTGGAAGCTTCGAGAAGCTGTGTATTCGACCGGATAATAAGGCCGGAACTTGAGAAAATCGAAATTATAACGAACCAAGTGCTGACGCCGGATGAGGCCCGGCGGACCAGGGATATAATCGAAAGCCTGGAACTGCCGTTCCTCGTTTGCCATCATGGGGATTTCGCTCCTCTGAATGTTCATATAAGCTCGAAGGGAGAACTAGGGGTTGTCGATTGGGACGACGGCCGATTCCACGGCATTCCGGCTTTTGACCTGATATTCTTTTTGACCTACCTGAATTTTCATCTCTATCGCGCCTGGAATTCGGGCAATTTCCTGGACTGCTACAGGAGGATGCTGGATTCCTCTTCTTTTACCGGCCGTATTTTTCAATCTTGCCTGGATCTATATAGAGATTCTTTGGGTATATCGGCGGAGGCCATGGACAGATTACGCCTGTTAACCTGGGTAACCAAATCTTTAGGATATCTGGATACCGATATACCCCGCTCGCAAGCGATAGAAGATATAAAGACGGGTTTTTCTCTTTCCCTGTGGAGGGAGGAGCTGAGGCGCTTCGGCTCGCTTTATGACGAATAGATTATAATTCGCATCCCCCGGGTGGGATAACCAAACGGTTTTCCGACCCCGTGCTTGAAGAAAAATCGAATGGCCGGTTTATAATGCGAGATGTGTTTCGTTATAGCTAATTCGCTGTCTCGTCCTCGAGGACGAACCTGTATTTATTAATGTTGATGGACTGTTTTCTGGTCGGGATTTTTCCCGTTCCGTAAAAATCTTCCGTGGCTACATGGAAAACCGCAGCCCCGTCCAGGCCGTAAGAGGAGGCTTTATTTATTCTTAGCTCTACGTCCAGAGTGCATTCCCCCGGGGAAATCAGTATGGGTTCTGTCAGGCATGCAATTCTTCCCGACGGCGGAAGCACTTCCGGAAGATCGTCTGAAATCTTGCTGTCGAATCGGAATAATATGATATTCGTGTTGCTGTCCTTGATTTCGATAATCACCTGGAGACCCGAGATATTGCCTTCGCTCTCGTAGTCGATTTGAATGTTCAGCTTGCTGCCGGCCGTTATAGGTTTTTCTCTATCGGCGTTCTCGACCTTGAGAGAGGTTATTTTTATCTGTCTGTTTCCGAACGCATCTCTTCTTTCGTCAATCGGAACATCAAGGGTTTGATGTGTTTTCTGGATATAGGCCCGGATAATTTCGTCGGTCGGTCCTTCGGACAGGATTCTTCCGCTATCCAGTAAGATTGTCCTCTGACATAATGATTGTACCGCAGTGAGGTCATGGCTGATAAAGAGGACTGTCCTGCCCTCGGATGAGGCTATGTTATCGATCTTACCCAGGCATTTTTTTTGAAATGCGGCGTCTCCGACGGCAAGAACCTCGTCGAGCAGCAATATGTCGGGCTCAAGATGCGCTGCAACTGAAAATCCGAGGCGGACACGCATACCGGAAGAATAGTATTTTACGGGCGTATCTATGAACTGGTCTATGCCCGAGAAATCAACGATTTCGTCGAATTTGCGCTCGATCTCGCGTCTTTTCATTCCCAGGATAGCCCCGTTGAGATATATGTTCTCTTTCCCTGTGAGCTCCGGATGAAACCCGGTCCCGACCTCGAGAAGAGAGCCTATCCGGCCGTAGATTTCAATCCTTCCCTCTGTCGGCTCCGTTATCCCGGAGATCAGCTTTAGGAGGGTGCTTTTCCCCGCGCCGTTGTTCCCGATTATTCCTATTATCTCGCCCTTTTTGACCTCGAACGAGACGTCTTTCAGGGACCATATGAAGTTTTGTGTATTACGGGCGCCGCCGTTGTGGTATATGCCGGGGCCCGTATCCCCGGCGGTTTTTTCCCTGAATTTTGACAGGACGCTCGATGTAAAGCCGATGATGCTTTCCCGCAAGGTGCCGTACTGTATTCTCTCACCGATGCTGTATCGTTTTCCTATCTTTATGACTTTTATGGCAAGTTCGCTCATATCAGATTATGTCCGCGAAAGTTCTTTCCATGCGTTTGAAGTAAATCAAGCCCCCGATCAGGAGTACTATTACGATAACTATCGAGGCTGTTATCAGCGCCCAGTCCTGGCCTGTTTGTCCGAGCAAGGCCCATCTGAACCCCTCGACTACACCGGCCATAGGGTTCAGGCCGTAAATTACCCGCCATTTTTCCGGTACCAGGCTGCTCGGGTAGGCGATGGGCGTCAGGAATAGCCAGAGCTGTGTGAGGAATGGGATGGTATAACGCACGTCTCTGTATTTTACGTTGATAGCCGATAACCAGAGGCTGATCGCGAACGAAGTGGCCACGGCAAGGAGAATAAAAAGCGGCAGCGATAGTATGGCTAAAGTCGGTTTTATGTCGTAGTAAATCATCATACATATGAAAACGATGAAAGCTACGGCGAAATCGACAAGCCCGCCCAATATGGACGACAAGGGCATTGCCAGCCTGGGGAAATATATTTTCGTTATGAGGCCGCTGTTATTTACGAGGCTGTTGCTGGAGTTGGTCACGCTATTTGCAAAAAACTGCCACGGCAGCAGCGCTGCGAACGAGAAAATCGGGTAGGGCACACCGTCCGATTGTATCTTCGCCAGGTTGCCGAAGAAAATGGTAAAAACGACCATGGTTAAAAACGGCTGGAGGACAGCCCATATAACCCCGAGAGCCGTTTGTTTGTAGCGTACTTTGAGGTCTCGCCATGTGAGAAAATATATGAGCTCGTGGAATTCCAGAAGCTCCTTCAGCTTGAGTGATAGTCCCTTACTGGGTTCGTACACTGCAAAAGGTTTATCCTGAAGGGAATCCCGTTCTTTCAGGGGGTCTTTTGAGGGCGCCCTCTTTTTATGTTCGATTATATCGGACGTAGTGTCTATTTCAGGCATCTATTAATTGAATTAATTAAGGTTAAAGTTCGAATACGAAATCCATCAAGACGTGAGCTTATAGAATTATAATGCGAAAATGCGGATTATAAAGCGCTGTGCCGAGAACATTATCGGGCAAAGCAGATTTTGCCTGGGCAGGCGCGGAATATGAAGTTTGGATGATTTTTTAAAAATTCCTTAACAAATTTTATCGAGTGGACGTATAATGATATATGTGCAAACCAGCAAGTCGGCGGGCATTAAAACATATAGTGTTCGGGCATTAAAACATATAGTGTTATTGTATAATTACAGAATATTTAGATGAGTCAGTATGTTACTCACAATCTATCGCGCTGCCGGGGTGAATGTGCCGCCCGGCTACTATGAGTGGATGGGGTCAATACAGGGTGGACCGGGTTGAAAGCTCAAAAGTGCACGCTATAATTCGTATTATAATTGTTCGTTCGGTAAATGATCGCTGTGCAATCATGGCGTCTGGGCCCATGAATCGGCGCAGTGTCGGTTCGGAGGTTTTTCGGTGTAGCTTGACGGTTATTTTGGCTTGAGGGCTATACACCTATTAATGGGGTTATATCTATGCAGTACCTGAACAGTAAAGAATCAATGTATTTCATCGCGGCTTTCTTCATCGTCGCCGCTCTCGTGCCGCTCTTATGCCGTTTGGCGTTTATTACCGGCTTCGTCGATATGCCCGAGGGCCGGAAGCGGCACGATAACGCCGTACCCCCGGTCGGCGGTCTCGCGATTTTCCCGGTATTCATGGCCTTGCTTTATTATTCCGGGGTGCTCCAGGTATCCCCGTGGGTATACATCGGGCTTACGATTCTGCTGGTTGTCGGGGTGCTGGACGATGTGCGCGCGCTATCGGCTTCGTTCAAGTTTGTAGTTCAAATCGTCGTGGCGTTTCTGCTGGTCGTTCCGGGCGGAATAAGGGTTGACGACCTGGGGGATTTACTGGGGCTCGGTCCTCTCTGGCTCTCGTGGGTATCCATACCTTTTACCATAATAGCCGTGGTGCTCGTCGTTAACGCCATTAACCTGATTGACGGCCTGGACGGGCTCGCGGGAGGGTTCGGTTTTGTAATTACGTTCTGGCTCGCCGTCTGCTGCTATCTGTCGGGCCAGTCTGACAGACTCATGGCCGTATTAATACTCGCCGGCGCACTGCTGGGGTTCCTGGCCTATAACATGCGGCATCCTTTACGTCAGCGGGCTACGGCATTTCTCGGTAACTCGGGGAGCCAGTGTCTCGGGCTCGTCCTTGCGTGGCTTCTGATCAAGTTCTCCCAAATGGGGCATGGCGGGGCGATTATACGGCCGATTACGGTCGCATGGCTCCTGGCGCTGCCTATATACGATGCCTGCGGACAGTTTGCCAGACGGGTGAGCCTCGGACGTCATCCGTTCGACCCCGACAGGCACCATTTTCATCATCATTTTCTGTATGCGGGGCTGACCGATGCTCAGGCCACCGCAGCTATCCTCCTGATCGTTTTTGTGACCGGGCTTATAGGGGTGGGGGGGGTGCTGCTGGATGTTCCCGAGGGCGTCCTCACCTATCTCTGGATAGTATTTCTCTTGCTTCACATTTACATGTCGATGCGGCCGCTGAGATATCTCGAAATCCTGCTACCTTTGAACGGCAAGAGTGTAGATAATGTTATCGGCCAGCTGATCCTGGAGTCCGGCGTGATAAACGAGTCCCAACTCCTGGAGGTTCTGGAGCACCAGGGGAAATTCGGCGGAAGGATAGGCGAGCTGCTCGTCGAGAAGGGATACATATCCAAGCCCAGGCTCGAATATTTCCTCAATCTCCAGGTTGTCAGGAACGCCACGAAGCGCAAGTTAAATAGAAGCAGGAGAGATATGCTGCTGGGTGAGATAATGCTGGCCGACAAGGTAATAACAAACGATCAGCTGGAAGAGGCCCTCAGCTGTCAGCGGCTAAACGGGGGCTGGATCGGCCAGATATTGATAGGTTTGGGTTATGTTACGGAATCGGGTTTGAAGGAGTGCCTGGACAGGCAGAGCTCCGTAAGAACTGGTGGTTAGCTTCTTCTACGCTCGAATCTTATTTATCCCGCCCGGGGCAACGAATACCCCCCGCTGTCAGTGCTCGCCCTTGATTTGCTCGGATAGCCTTGCGGCCAGAGCGAACAGGAACGTGAAGTAATAGGCATTGGCCGGAATCTGGAATGTGAATTCCGTGATCGCGTGCGCGAACATCCCCACCATCCCGCTGACTGCCCCCAGCAGGATGTAGTAGCGGTAGGGGTCTTGCTCGGGAATTGCATACTTTTCGTTTGCGGCCAGCCTTCGGAAGTAGGCGATCAGGGCCCAGAAGACCAGAATAAATCCGATTAGTCCCGTCTCACACGCGAGCTCAATGTAATCGTTATGAGCGTGGTCGTACACGTGGGCCCAGTACGCTTCCTTTTTATATACAGTGTAGGCCAGGCTGAAATTGCCGAGACCGACTCCCAGGAGAGGGAAGTCCTTGATCATATCCACGCTGTCCTTCCATATGTAGGTGCGGTTGGGAGCATCTTCTCCGGTTTCAGTGAATTTGTCGAGAACCGGATCCAGCCCGATCCATATGGAGTATACGAGGATAATCAGGAGGAAGCTGCCCAGAAGCCATTCGTTGGACCTGCTTTTCTTGCTCCGCTGTATGAGCATGTAGAAGAAGAATATAGAGGCCGCGAACGACAGTATGGCTCCCCTCGACTGGGCGAGTATAAGGCTTATGGCCATGAGAGACGCCGAGAAGAATACGATAAGCTGGCTCGAGCCGGGCAGCTTGAGCCCCCACCGGCTGATCTCGGTTCCGTGCCGTGTGTAGAGATAGAGCATATACCCCATGAAGAGGGGAATTACCAGGACCAGAAGACCTGCGAAATGATTGGGGTTGACGTAGGTCCCGGAAGCCGGCACCGTCGTGCCGCTGCTTATATACTGAAGGAGTCCGATCAGGGATTCTATCATGGCGACGGTAAATATTATCCAGAAGAATCTTCTTATCTGTCTCTTTGTCCGTATGAAATCTGCGGTTACGAGGAAGAACGCAGCGTAGGAGAGATAGAGGAGGAATTTCTGGCTCGTCACGAACGGATAAATGCTTATGGTGTTTCCGAGATTGACGCCGCCTCCGAATATATGCCTGAGAGCTTCGCTTTTACTTTGCCAGAGCGCGGCTGTGTGGGGAGATATCAAGCCGAGTATCGCTTCGGGGAGCTCTATCGTTTGAATCATGATAAGGATGAAAAAGAGCCCCATCGGTATATATAGAGGTGACGGCATGAGACGGATTCGCCCTCTCAGTATCTTCCCGATCAGCCAGATGCCGAAGGTTATAAACGATACAATTTCGAAGAGGGAGACCGACCACGTCTCGACGTTCCCGAACGGCAGCGGCGACAATAAAATAAGTGCAAGCCCGACGTTGATAACGAGCGGGATCAGTTTTTCGATGATGAATGGCTTAAATAGCATTGGTCCGAGCCCTTCACAGCTGTTTTTCCAGCTTGACGTTATCTATCCAAACGGTTCCGCTGATTTTCCTGTCGAGATCGTTATCCGGCCGGCGTCTTAGTCTGATTACGAGATAATCGCAGTCCGGGGGAGTTTTAAACGAGGTCGAGACCTCGTGCCAATCGGATGTCCCGATGACTTGACCGGTACGGGCGTCCAGGCTGCCGTGACCCCAGCAGGATACATCCCAGAAAAGTCCATTACGTGTGGACAGTCCTTTACTTTTCATATCGGAGCTCAGCTTGTAATCGGAATTCCCGTAGGCCGGCACGATCTGGCGTAGATGGTTGAAATCTACATTTTTACTCCCGTCAAAATCTATTTTTAATGAATATCCTTTACTGTCGGTATTCCTGGTTCTCGTGATGTTCACGCCCTCGACTTTTCCTCTCCTCCAGTCGAATCCGGAGGACGTAATCTCTTTTTCAAAACCCCCGTTCCACACTCCCTGCCAATCCCCCAATCGGTCGGCCCAGGCGTCCTTCGCCGCCTGCAGCTTGTTTTCTATAATAAGAAAAGAGACATATCTCTGGAATATATCCTCGGGGATTTCGGCAGTATCCGACAGTTTTCCCCAGGCCCGCTCCGCTTCGGAAACCCTTCGTGTGCTGATCAGGAAATGAAGATACTCGGGGAGGGCGTTATCCGGGATAGCCCTCCATATCTTGTCTTCGTTCCTGAGGGACTGCCAAAGGACGGGAAACGCTTTAAAGCGCCTCCTGGGATCGCTGGCGAGCACGGACCGTGTGTTGCTGACGAGGGCCTCCTCGTTCCCCAGCTTCGAGGCCAGCATGGCCGCCCCCCATCTCAGGGATACGACGCCCGGGGCGAGGTCCGTGGCCTGGTTGAGTGCGAAAAGGGATTCCTCTTTTCTCCCGTCCATGAAAAGGGAATCGGCCAGATAAAACCAGTAAGCGTAGTTGAGCGGATTGAGCTCAAGGGCCTTTTGATAGAGGGGATATACCTGGCTGCCGGCGCCGCCGGCGTCGTAACTGTCGTAAAACTGTGCGAGCAGGAAATAAAATTCGGAGTTGTTCTTTTCGACCGCCAGGGCTTTCTTGAACCCGTACGGAGGGGGATCGCCGGCGTATACATATGACATCCAGCCCCTGGCGGAGCTCAATACGAGGAAGAACGATACGATTACTGTAACAAGAATAAGGGCGCGCTGGAGCAGCCTGGAACGAATTTTGATATCCATAGATCGATAATTCTCACTGCCATACATGCAGATGAAATGACAGGAAGACTTCCGGGTCGGCCGTAAATAATGACTTAAATTAAATTCAGCTCGTCCGGATCACTTTTGACCTTGGGCTTTGCCGGCGAGATTTTCTTCTTTTCTTCGTTGTCGCCGTAATAATAATTGTACGACTTGTAGTAATAGCTGTTCTGGTTGAGCTCTATGCCGTTCACTATTACACCGAGGAAGTTCGCTCTAAGGTTCCATAGCTTGTCTATGAGGTCCCTGATCGAATTCTTTGGTGTTTTGCCCGCTCTGACTACTATGGCCACTCCGTCTACGAGGCTGGACAGTATGTGCGAATCGACGAAACCCAAAGCAGGCGGGCCGTCCACTATTATGTAGTCGTACGTCTCGGTCAGGTCATGGATCAAATCCCTCATCTGGTTCGACCCGAGAAGCTCCGCGGGGTTGATAGGTATGGGGCCGACCGGCAGGATGTAGAGGTTCGGTATCTCTCCGTGTGATATTACGTCTTGTAAATTGGCATTCCCGGTCAGGTAGCTGCTCAGACCGCTGCCGTTGTTTCCGAGAACCGATCCGATCCTCGGTCTACGGAGATCGGCTTCGAGTAGAAGAACCCTGCTTCCGGCCTGGGCAAAGGACGAAGCCAGATTGATGGATACGGTTGTCTTCCCTTCGGCGGGGAAGCAGCTCGTAACGAGTATCGAGCGCGGCGGCTTTCCGGGCGTAGAAAGGAGTAGCGACGTTCTTATGGTCCTGAACGCCTCGGCTATATGGGACCTCGGGTCCATGAGGAACGTTTTTTCTACAGGGGAAGCCAGGGCCTGAGCCTGGCTGGCTTCGAAAACCCCCCCGAGGACCGGGTACTTCAGTTTGTCGCGTATCTCTTCGGGGGTTTTGATCGTGTTATCGAAGTATTCGATGAGGAATGCTATGAATACACCGCCTCCGAGGCCTATGATGCAGGCGAAGATGAGGGTCAGCGGTACGTTGGGCTTGAACGGGAAGAGGGGTATCTGGGCATAGTCGACGACCTGTATGTTGCTGGCCTTTATGGCGGACGATACTTCGGTTTCCTTCAGTCTCTGCAGGAGCGAGTTGTATATAGTCTCGTTGGATTGCACTTCGCGCTTGAGGATGTTGTACTCAATAGATTTGTCGTTGAGAGCGGACGCCAGGACTTTTTGCTTTTCGTAGCTCTCTCTGAGTGATTCTTCTTTCTTGAGCGCGGCTTCGTAGTCCGATTTCACCGAGCTGGCGACGCTGTTCTCGGCCTCGTCTATCTTCCTCTGGAGCTCGGCTACCCTGGCCCCGAGCTCTTTTAACTTCGGATAGCCGGATTTGAAAGTTGCACTCATCTGGCTGTATTCCGATTTGGCCCTTGCGTGCTCCGCCTTGAGGTTCTGGATATAGGGGTCGTTCACGACGAGGGGCAGCGAGCCGGTGTTTCCCGCCATGACGTGCTTGTAAAGCGATTCCTTTTCAATCCTCTGGGTCTCCGCCTTGGCGAGCGCGTCGTTGAGCTCGGCGAAGGTGTGATACGTTATGTTCATATTTTGTTCGAGAGAGACTATGTCGTTATTCTTGGCGAAGGTGTTGAGCCTCTCTTCGGACTGCTCGAGGTGAGTTTGTGCCTGCTCGATCTGCTTTTTCAGGAAATCCCTTCCCTGCTTGGTTGCGTCGAGCTTCCTGTTCAGAAGCCATTCGATGTATGTGTCGGCGAGCGTGTTGGCCGCATCCGCCGCGAGCTTCCTGTCGTGCGCTTCGAAGCTTATATCGACCAGGCGTGAATTGCCGATCGGGTTTATGGTCAGGTTGCCTACGAATGCGTTGACCAGTGCGTCCTGCCTGGATATTTCGCTGAGATCGAACTCGGCCTCCCCGGACTCGGGCTCGCTTACCGACGGGCTGAAAAGGTTCTTGATGCCGTCGAAACCGTCTTCAATCGCGCCGATAGTGCCCGAAATTATACGCGAGAGGATATTTGACTTCCTGTTTTCGAAATCGTATTCCGGGTACGAAGCCAGGTTGAGCTTATCGGCAACCTGTTTGGCGAGAGCCTTGCTTTTGAGGAGAAGGTACTGTGTTTCGTAGAATTCCGCCGACTGATTCTCGACCTCGACTACCTGGTCGAAGCTGACGACTTTGGGGTTTTCGAGCGATATTTCGAGCTTGGCGGTGGCCTTGTACAAGGGCTCGGTCAGCATCGTGCTCAAAAGGGCCGTTACCAGCACTATCGCGAAGAAGACGATAATAATCTTTTTCCGTCTTAACACCACATCTATGTATCTCTGTATGGTGTTTTCTTCTTCCAGGGGGTAGGCCCTGATGATGTCCGGCACTGGCGGCGTATAAGCCTTTACCGATCTATTTTCGTCATTCGGGACAAGGCTCTGTCCCCTATTCCCATCGTCTGGTGGTCTATTGTTGTTTTCCATTTTACTCTTTGGTAAGTCCCCTTCCGGTTATTGAACCCCCATGCTGAACGGCGGGAAGAATAGACCGAGTTTTATAGCGTCGAAGAAACTCTTAAATGCACTCTTGCCAACAACTACAACATCCTGATCCTCGATTACCATGTCCGCCATTTCCCCTTCATTAATGGATTCGAGGTTGATGGGGAGCACCTCCACCCGCCCGTCTCTATTCCTTAAAAGCCTGACATCGGAGGCCTTTGCGGTCTTGTCCATGCCGCCCGCCGCCGTCACGGCCTGGCTCACGGTCATGTCGTCCGTTATCGGGTATGTGCCCGGTTTCATGACTGCGCCGTCGACGTATACGACCCCGGCTTCGGGCACATATACTACGTCTCCCATGTTTATCGGCACGTTTAGACTGGCGTCGCCCTTGTCGAGAAGCTCGCCCAGGTCTACCTGTACGGATTGCTCGCCGCCGTCACCCGTTTTTCTGGTGACGTAGACGGTGTCGCTCGCCTTTTCGCCGAGCCCGCCCGCGAGCGCCAGCGCGTCAAGGAGAGTGCCCTTGCCGAGAAGCTCGTAAGTGCCGGGATTCTTTACGCTTCCTATTACGGCAACCCTCTGGCTCCTGTATTCCTTAACGGAAACGATCACGTGTGGGTTGTGCATGTAGTTTTCGGTCAGCATCTCGGTTATCCTGCTTTCGGCTTCCTGGGGAGTGTCCCCCCCTACGTCAACCTTGCCTATCAGTGGAAACGTTATGGCATTCTGGCTGCTGACCCTGGCTTCCGTGTTGAGATCGGGGGCTTCGAGCACCTCGATTGCGAGGAGATCTCCCGGGCCTATTCTGTAATCGACGGACGACGACGTGGAGAAGGTTTCCTGTATGAGCTTACGGTTGAGCTCCTGGTTTTCCTTGTTAACTTCCCTCGTAGCCTGGGGAATCGTGTAGCTCCCGCTATGGGAAGATCCGCCGCCGCAGGCGTACATCAATGCCAGGGAAAAAATTGCCGCTGATAAAATGGTTATTTTCTTGAACATGCAAGCACACCTTTCTTCGAATAACAATTATACACCCCTTATTCCTGACTTGTATAATTGTTATTCTAATCAGCAGAGCAATAGTGAAATGTCAGATTTTGACAGTTCGTTACTCGTTTGACCTGAGGACGTTGCTTGCGTTCGAGTCGTTATCGTTGCCGCCGCATGCCGCCCCGCAAATGACCGCCCCTGTAACCGCCGCCGCGCCTACCGAGGCCGGTATTATGAACGGCGCAATGGGGGCCTTGCAGCATCCGGACTTGCTGTCGAATGCGTTCTGCGGGTCCTTGTCGGACGGGGGATACGATAATGCGTCTCCCGGCTCGAGAGTCGTTTCGTTCAGGCTCGTCTTGAACACGGAATGCCCGTCGAACTGGATGGCGGACGAAGTGTTCTCTCTGTAATTCGTCCTGCCGTCCACGTATTGCGGGGACCCGGCCTGAAGCGCGGTTTCGCTCTGGGGTATGGTGTCCGCCTCCGGGGTGTCTACGAGATATCCGCCCTTGGGGTTAAAGCAGTAGCAAACCTCGCCCTCGTCGCCCGGGGTCAGTAATAGACCGGTATAGCCGTTGCCTATGGACTGTACTTTAAACACGGAATTGGGCTCGATAACGTATTTGCCGCCGTTGACTATGAGCGTAGCCTTGCCGTCGTCAAGCGTATCTATAATCATATCGGGATATATTGGATAGCTTTCGTCCTTGAGGTTGACCTCGCTCCCATCGACGAGAATGACCTTGACTTCATCCGATACTTTCATCGTGCCCAGGGAAACTTGGGCATCTACCGAGCTCTGTGCGTAAAGGCTGGACGGCTGGTAAATAACCATTGCCGCAATCAGAACCGCCATCGTCAGGTTAATTGTTCTGCTCATCATTCAATGCCCTCCCTCTCCTGCGTACTACTCAATTTATATTACATATTATAGGGATGCGCCTATTTAGAGTCAACGAGACTTAAGTAGGTCTTTTAATCGGAATAAAGTATTACATCCACCCCGGAAAGCAATACTTTAGTATTACACTATTTCACGCCTTATTGCCCGTTTCTCAAATTTACCATTTCTTTTATCCGATTGTTTCGAATATTACCACAGCCCGCGGCTTTTCGCACTACTATTCATGGGGCCGGACGCCGCCATCCTACGCGGGGACCTTCATTTGAGGTTTAGCTGCTTTTTTATCTTCGCAATTTCGAAATAGGGCTCGCCCCTTTCCCTGGCGCGCATATAATAACTTTCGAGCTCGCCAAGTATGTGCATAAGCCCGGTCTTGTCGTCTGAGGATGCCGCCTCGCGGGGGGTTTTCCCATCGAGGGAGGGGTGGGGCTGGTCCAGCCATTCGGTGTAGAAGTCCTCGAGCGTTTTGTCGAGCTCTTTGTTGCTTTTTACTCCGGGCGGGAGTTTCTTGGACTTCCTTGCACCTTTTTTCCCGCTTTTAGCTTCCTTGTTATTTATAAAATTGCCGAGGTCTTTTAACGTATCTTCTTTATGGGAAACAAGCGTTCCGAGATCCTTCTCGATCCTGTCTTTTACCCTAACGAGCATGTCTTTCGAATAGCACTGTACCCTGAGGATGCCGTTTTCTATTTCGAGCGTACCCGAAGCTGCATGATCGCCGGCATCCTCGAAAGCGAAGCTCTTTATCTCGTCGACGGGTGCGCTCAGCTCTTCGAAGGATTTATCGTCTCTTAATTTCTCGAGGACCGCCTCTTCGGAGCCGAGGGAATAGAGCGCCGAAGCCAATACCAGCTCCTCGCCCTCGGGGGAGACGAACCGGGGGTTCTTCACGAAGTCTTCTATATGGTGGCCGATCTGAAAACCTGCGTCTTTGAGGTATTCCCTCTTCGTGCTCTTCTTGCCGTGCTCGCGCTTGTAGTCCCTGAAGCCCGAGTTGAAGAATTCGAGGATTATTCTCTGGAAAGTGGCCGGATAGACGGATATGACGCCGGAAAAGTAGGTGTTATCACCCGTTCCGAGCGGCCGGGCGCCGATTATGTCGGAGGCCTTTAGCTTTTTCGAGGAAGAGGTGTCCCTGACGGTATACGTCTTGTTGTCGAAAAGGTCTCTTATAGCGCAGCTTTCGCCCGGGGTGACGCCCACGACTTCGAAAAAGCTGTAGACGTTATCGCGCCACTCGCCCACCATCTTGTCTTCGAGCTCGCTAAGCCCTTCGCGCTCTTCCCTGTAAAACCGCTCGATTACCCTTTCCCCGGTGTCGAGGAGCCTGAAGTCGAAGAGAAACCAGTCGAAGAACTTCTCGAATGTAAGATCGTCGACTTCGTCCTCCGATATGTCGTCGGCCAGAAACTCCGGGTCGTCCTTCCATATATAAAAGGCTTCTCCGAGCTGGGACTGTATCTCCGGGCGCTCGGTATATTCGACTAGCCTGGTGCGGAGCTCCTGCTCGGCCTGATCCACTTTGTAACGGCCCATGTCAACGACTGAATCACTCATACGTGAAAGTATATTTTCAGGGATGGGCCTGTCAATCGAAACCGGCCGGCCGGGCCGGCGTCCGCGGCGGGATCAGCCGGTATTACGCGGGGGTGCGCCGAATTTTCTTTCGACGTAGTCCTGTCTGAAGTCGAATATGCGGCCCAGCCGCTTTTTTGTGTCGAAGGAGTGAACGATCCTGCCCAGGGGGCCGAGCGGGAGGGCGTAGCTTACAACGTCCTTTACTTCGGTGGCCCCGTTTTTTTCCTTAAATATATGCTCGTGCCGCCAGAGGCTGTATGGCCCCCGGCGCTGCTCGTCGACGAAACGGCCCGGCTCCTCGACTTCGGTAATTTCCGTCACCCACGTGAGCGGTATACCGAGGAGGGGCGAAACGCTGTATTTAATCATCATCCCTTCGTATATTTCCCGGCCGGCTCCCGAGATTATCCTGAATCCGAGCCACGGGGGAGTTATGAGTGCGAGGTTTTCGGGGTTAGAGAAAAAGCCCCACACCTCGCCGAGCGGGGCCGCGACCTCCTGGGTTCTTTCGAGCCTGTATATCTTCATGTGTCTGCTCTCGGTGGGCCGTTCGAGGCGGCTCGTTCCGCAGGCCGCATGGATTTAGTGTACAGCATGAGCGGCCGATGCGGCGCGTTCCGGGAAACAGCAAGCCGGGCGGCCCGGCGACTTCCGGTCGCCTGCTAACCTGTGTATAATCCTTCCCATCGTGAAGATAATCGAAATTAAAAGCGGAAACATAGACGAGCAGTTAAAAGGGCTCAGGAGGGGCGAATCCCTTACCGACCCCGCACTCGAATCCTCCGTCAGGGAGATAGTCGAGGACGTCAGGAAAAACGGGGACAAGGCCCTTTTTAAATACACATCGAAATTCGACGGGGTGAAGCTCACTCCGGGGACCGTGAAGGTTTCACGAGATGAATTCGAAGAGGCGAAGTCGCGCGTTCCGGGGAGGCTCCGGGCCGACCTCGTAAAGGCCGCACGGCGCGTGAGGGATTTTCACAAGCGGAAGCTCCCGAAGGGGATGACGTTTAAGGACGGGCTCGGAAACGAGCTCGGCTGGCTCATTCGTCCGATTGAAAAGGCCGGGCTCTACGTGCCGGGCGGGAAGGCCGCGTATCCTTCGACGGTTCTCATGACGGCGATCCCGGCCAAGGTAGCCGGCGTAAAGGAGCTCGCCCTCGTTACGCCGTGCCCGGGCGGGGAGATAAATCCCGCCGTCCTGGTCGCCGCCGAGGTGGCCGGAGTCGATTCTGTGTATAAGGTGGGCGGGGCGCAGGCGGTGGCGGCGCTCGCTTACGGGACGGAGTCCGTTCCTAAAGTCGACAAGATAGTCGGCCCGGGAAATATATACGTCACTATAGCCAAGAAGCTCGTCTTCGGCGTCGTGAACATAGACATGATAGCCGGGCCGAGCGAGGTGCTCATAATTGCCGACGGTAGCTCGCCCGCGGCGTGGGTGGCGGCGGACCTCCTGGCGCAGGCCGAGCACGACGAGATGGCCGTGCCGCTCGTCGTAACCCAGTCGGCGAGGTTCGCCCGCGAGGTGGCGGCCGAGGTCGGGGCGCAGCTCGAAAAACTCGCCCGGAGGGACATAGCCGGGGAGGCCGTTAAAAATCAGGGCGCGGTATTCGTCGTGAAAAATATGGACAGGGCCGTCGAAGTAGCGAACGCCCTTGCGCCCGAGCACCTGGAGCTCTGTGTAAAGGAGCCTAAGAAGATACTCAAGAATATAAAACACGCCGGGGCGATATTCGTGGGATCGATGTCTACAGAGGCCTTCGGCGATTACGTCGCCGGCCCGAGCCACGTCTTGCCGACGGGCGGGGCGGCGAGGTTCTCGTCGCCGCTCAGCGTTTACGATTTCCTACGCATGCCGAGCGTGATATCGATCTCGGAGAAGGGGTTCAAGGCGCTTTCGGGCTCCGTTATGAACCTCGCCTACAGCGAGGATCTCGAGGCCCACGCGCTTTCGGTCGGCGTGAGGGTGAAGGGCAGGTAGAATTTCCGCCGGTGTATACAGCGGCCCCCTGAGACAAATCCATGAAATCCCGGGATAAGGACAGAAGGAAGACGGTCGAGGGCATTCTGGAATCGAGGCTGAACGAGCGCGTGAGGGGGCTTTCCGCCTATTCCGTGCCGCACCGCGACTGCTCCGTCAGGCTCGACGGGAACGAAAGCCCGTTCGCCCTCCCGCCGGACGTCGCCGAGCGGGTCGCCTCGGAAACGGGCCGCCTCGATCTCAACAGGTACCCCGACCCCGAAGCGCACGATCTGAGGGCGCTCCTGTCCGGGATAAGCGGCTTCCCGAGCGGGGGGATAATCCTCGGGAACGGCTCGGACGAGATCATAGGGATGCTCGTGACCGCATTTACAGGCGGCACGGGGAAGGTCGTCTGCCCGGCCCCGACGTTTTCGATGTACAGGCTGAGCGGGCTTGCGCTAGGGGCGACGATACTGGAGCCAGGGCTCGACGAGAGATTCGACCTCGACATGGCGGGCATGCGGGCGCTCATAGAGGAGAAGGACCCGGACATAATCTTCCTCGCCTCGCCTAACAATCCCACGGGGAACGCATATTCCGAAGACAGGATTCTCGAAATAATAGAGCTTTCGGGCGGGCTCGTCGTAGTCGACGAGGCGTACGGGGATTTCTCGGGGCGGAGCTTTCTGCCGCTGGTTCCGGAGCACGGGAACCTCGCCGTGATGAGGACGCTCTCGAAGATAGGGTTCGCCGGGCTAAGGCTCGGGATGCTCTACGCCGGCGAGGGGGTAGTGCGCGAGGTAAATAAAGTCAGGTATCCCTACAACATAAATTCCTTTAGCCAGTGCGCGGCGCGCGTGGTGCTCGAAAACGGGGAGTTTATAGCGGAGAACGTTCAGCTCGTCGTGAGAGAGAGGGGAAGGGTATTCGGCGCTCTCTCTGAAATTCCAGGAGTCGAAGCCTTTCCGAGCGACGCGAATTTCATTCTCTTCAGGGTGCCGGACGCGGACGCTGTTTTCGAGGGGCTCATCGAGAGGGACGTTTTAATAAGGAGCTTCAACAGGCCCGGGCGGCTCGAAAACTGCCTCCGGGTTACTATAGGCACTCCGGGCGAGAACGACGCCTTCCTTGCCGCACTACGCGGCGCGCTTTCCCTTTAAGAGATATATCCCGCCGAAGACGGCCCAGAATACGAGGCACGCAGCGGGGAATACGTCGCCGATCCTCGTGTAGAATGTGTTCTCACCGTTCATGAGGCCGACCTCGCCTTCGAGGTTCATCCTCTCGAACGTGGGCGTTTCGGCGACCACCCTGCCGACGGGGTCTATTATCGCGCTTATGCCGGTGTTCGTCGAACGGAGGAGATATTTCCTCGTTTCGATGGACCTCGGTATCGAGACGAAGAGGTGCTGGTATGGGGCTATGGTTCTTCCGAACCATGCGTCGTTCGTGATGTTGATTATGAGGTTCGCGCCTTTCTCGGCGAACTTCCGGCTGAAGGGCGGGAGTATGTCTTCGTAGCATATGATCGGCCCGATACGGGCTCCCTTTTCCGGTATCTCGAAGAGGTCGTATTCGTCCCCGGGCGTGAAGTCGCCCGACGCGGGGCTTATCTTCTTTATCGCCGGGAAGTATTTCGAGAACGGGAGGTATTCGCCGAAGAGGAGGAGCTTGTTTTTATGATAGCGGGAGAGTATTTTCCCCTCCGAGTCGGTCAGGAACGCCGTGTTGTACTGTATGACGTTCTCGCTCGTGATGACCTCGATGTCTTCTTCCTTGGGTGTGAACGACATGCCGCCGACGATGAAGTACTTACCTTCCATGTGGGGAACGCCTACGGTGTCTCTTAGCGCGAGATAATTGGTATCCGTAGGGAACCACGCCTGTATCGCCGTTTCGGGCCAGATTATGAGATCGACGTCCGTAAGGCCGAGCGACATTTCCTTATGCTTCTCGGTGACGATGTCTTCCTGGCTCTCGGACTTTTCGAGGAAGTCGAAGTTGGCCTGTACCATGCCTATCTTGAGCTTGGGGGCCCGGGTTATCTCGGCGTCCACCTGGCCTATTCTCACGTAGCCGTATGCGAGAGAGGCGGAGACGAGGACGGCGGAGAGTGCGATCTCCCTTACCGGGAACGGCGCTCTGCCGCCCTGCCGCAGGATCGCTCTCGTGATCGCGACGTTAACGAGGACGATGACGAAGCTGAGCCCGTAGACGCCGAATATGTCGAATATCTGGATGACGGGGAGGTAGTCGGCCTGGGAGTTACCTATGCCGTACGGGAACAGGAACGGGAAGAAGTATTCGACGGACGTCCAGACGGCCGCTATGAGAAGGGCCGATAGGAGGCCCGGGCGACGCGTGAAGCCGAGACGCGTTACGATGCAGGAGAATAGTGCGTAGGAGAGCCCCGAGAAGGCGCTCAGTATGACGATGAAAATGACGCTGACCGGAATCGGGAATCCGCCGAACCTGCTGAGGGTGCCTATGAGCCAGTAGGTCCCTATGAGGTTCGAGAGCGTCCCGGCGAGGAGCCCGAGCTTAAAGGCGTTTTTAGGCGTCTTGTCCGATATGGCGTAAAAAAGCGGGACGAGGAGAATCCACGACAGGATGCCGGAGTAGGGGATCATGAACGTCAGGGGATAGAGGACGCCGGTAAGCGCGGCGAGGACGAGGTCGAGCCTGCGTATGCCTTTCATGGTGCATAAAAGATACCCAAGACGGGTGTTATGGAAAGGACCGGCTTGAAACGCTCGTAAGGCGGACGAAACGCCGTCAGGCGCGGGCGCGTTTCTTCCTGCCGGGCTTCCCGGGGCTTTCGGGGGCGGGGGCGTTTTCTTCGGCGCCGCGGAGGGAATAGAGCTTTACGGCGCCGATTATGATTATGGCTACCGCCATCACCTGGGCCAGCGAGAGGCCGTGTATGGGGCTCGGGGTCGTGCTCCTCAGAAATTCGATAAGGAACCTCTCGAGCCCGGCGAGTATTAGATAGATCGAGAAGAGCCATCCCGCCGGTTTCGGCCTCTTTCTTAATTTCCATATGATAGCGAAGACGATGAGTATGAGCCCGATCTCGTAGAGCTGCGTCGGGTGGACGGGAACGTCCGTCGGGGGGAGGCCCTTCGGGAACGCCATGGCCCAGGGGAGGTCCGACGGGACGCCGTAGTCGTCGCCGACGAGAAAGCAGCCCACGCGCCCTATTGCGTAGGCCAGCGCAAGGGACGGCGATGCCATGTCGCCTACCGTCCACATGCTGATCTTGTTGCGGCGGGCTATTATCCAGGTGAGTATTATCGCCCCGATAAATCCGCCGTAGAACGTGAGGCCGCCCCTCGAAAGAAGGCTCGCACCCGGGTTGGCGAGAATCTCGGAGAGGGGGATGTTCTCGAAAACGTAAAGCAGCTTCGCGCCGACTATGCCGCCGAACATGGCGGCGAGGAACATGTTGCCGACGACCTTCTGATCGAGGTTCTTCCGCCTGGCTTCGACCGTTATGAGCCAGTAGCCCGCGAGAAAGCAGAGGGCCATCATGGCGCCGAAGCTCGAGATGCTGAAATTCCCTATGCTTATCAGCTCGGGATACATTAACTACCCTTTTGGCCGAGCCGTTTTGCGGCCTCGGATTCGATCTCTTTTTTGAGCTCGCCGTTCCTGGCGACGAAGACGTACGTCACGAGGAAGAGCGCGGCGCACATGGCGAGCTGAATGTAGAATACGACGTCGAGCAGGTTCATGTGTCTCTCCGGTTAATAATTTGAACGGAGGGGGCGATAAGTCAAGTAAAAACATTTCGGGTGGGTCCGAGGCGGACTCGAATCGTGCAAAAATCCCGTGTTTTAACGGAAATTTAACACTTCTTTACTTGAAGTAGCCTTTAAAAAAGGGTAAATTGAACATACTAAATGCTAACCGCTCCCGTGTTAGTTCTGAATCGTTACTTCGTTCCAGTTACCATAACGAGCGTCAAAAGAGCTTTCGTAATGATGTATAGCGGCGTCGCGAAAGCCGTCGGCTCGGACTACGAGACGTTCGATTTCGAGTCGTGGTCGCAGGTATCCGCCATGAAAAACGGCGAGGATGCCGTAAGGACCGTTAGCGCGGTATTCAGGACGCCGAGGGTGATACTGCTGGTCCGTTACGAGGGGCTCATAAGGAAGGAAGCCAAGTTCAACAGGCTCAACATCTTCAGGCGGGACAGCGGCATGTGCCAGTACTGCCGGAAGAAGTTCTCGCGCGCGGAGCTTACGATAGATCACGTCATACCGCGCTCGCAGGGCGGGAAGAGCGTGTGGGACAACGTCGTTTGCTGCTGTGTCGATTGTAACAGGAAGAAGGGCGGAAGGACCCCGGAGCAAGCGAGGATGAAGCTCAGGACGAAGCCCCGTAAGCCCGTGTGGGACCCGTTTTCGAACGTCTATCTAAAGGCCGTCAGGTATAAGGAATGGGAGCCGTTCCTCAATTTCGTAGACGTTTCTTACTGGAACGTAGAGCTCGAAGAGTAATGCGCCCGGGATTTCGACCATACCCGCAATAGCTGTGGCTTTTCACTCATCCATAGGCTAAATTTATTCTCAAGATTCTATTCGGACTGTACCGACCCAAAAGACTGGAGGACCGATATGGTGTTAAGGACGCTCATGCTTATATTGGCCGTTTTCGTATCCGCGGCCGGGAGCGCATTCGCGCAGATAAAACTTCCCGACGTTACGGGGCCGACGATTCAGCGTATTCCTATATTTATCCCCGACCTCTCGAGCGTGGGCTCGCCCGACGCCAAGGGCCAGGAATTCGTCGAGGTCCTGCGGAACGACCTTTTGAACGCGGCCCTCTTCGAGGTAACATCGGGAAGCGCCGTATCGGGCGACCCGTCGAGCATAAACTTCCAGTCGATATACGACGCGGGGGCCGATTACATGGTTGCGGGTCAGTACCAGTCTGTAGGCGGGAAGATCAAGTTCGCCGTACAGCTCTTCAACGTCCGCGAGCAGAGGCCGATTCTCGGAAGGTCGTACGAGGCCACTTCGGGCAAGGTGCGCGAGGCGGCCCACAGGTTCGCCGACCAGGTCATGAAACAGATAACCGGCAACGACGGGTTCTTTACATCCAGGATCGCGTTCGTGATGGGCGGCACGCGCGACAGGAATCTGTTCCTGATGGATTACGACGGGGCCAACATAAAACAGCTTACGAGGCACAGCTCACTCGTGATGTCGCCTCATTGCTCGCCCGACGGATCGAAGATCGTATTCAACTCGGACAAGGTATGGGACCAGGACCTTTACATGATAACGCTCGGCTCGTCCATATCCGAGACGAGGCTGACCAAGGCCTTTAAGCTGGAGCAGAGCGCGGAGTGGTCCCCGAGCGGGCAGCAGCTCGCCTTCAGCGCCAACGGCGACATATACGTTTCGGGCCCGAGCGGGAAGGGCGCCGTGAACATAACGAGGAGTAACGCCATCGACGTTTCGCCGACGTGGTCGCCGGACGGGAGCAGGATAGCCTTCGTTTCGGACAGGGGAGGGAACCCCGGGATTTACGTCATGAACTCGAACGGGAGCGGCGTGAGAAGGATAAGCGGCGGCGGATACTCCACCGACCCTTCGTGGTCGACGAACCCGCGCGTGAATAAAATCGCGTTCGTGAAGCTGGAGGGGGGCGGCGCCAACATCTACACCGTGAACCCGGACGGCTCGGACGAAAAGAGGCTCACGGCCGGAGGCAGGAACGAAAACCCGGCCTGGTCGCCCGACGGCCATTATATCGCGTTCAGCTCTACGAGGAGCGCCGCAAAGGACATGTACATCATGTACATGAACGGGGAGAACCAGAGGCGGCTCAGCCAGGGCGGCGGGAAGTCGTTCCCGACCTGGTGCAAGTAGGCCGGCGCGGGACGGCCTTGCCACCGGTGAGAATCGATTGAGACTCTTCATTGCAGCGCTTCTCCCGGACGAAGTGAAGTCAGCGTTCGCAGGTTACATAGCTTCGCTCCGGAAAGTCACCGAAGGCGTGAAGTGGGAAAAGGAAGAGAAGCTCCACATAACGCTTAAGTTCCTCGGCGAAACGGACGAGGCCACTGCCGGGGCGGTGTCCTTCGTTACCGGCGCGGCAGCCGGGAATTACGCCCCCTTCGAGATGAGCACCGGGAACCTCGGCGGATTCCCCGACCTTGAAAGGCCGCATATTCTTTATGCCGGCCTCTCCCAGAACCCCGGTCTTTCGGCGCTGCAAGGCGAAATCGACGAGGGACTCGAGCCCCACGGATTCGGGAGGGAGAAGAGAACGTTCGTCCCACACGTCACCATCGGGAGGGTGAACGGCAGGATGAGGACGATCGGCCCGCTCCCTATACCGGAGAAGATCCGCTTTACTGTCAGGGAAATTTCCGTAGTCGGAAGCGTCCTCGGAAAGACGGGCTCCGTTTACACGCCGGTTCGTACCTTCATTCTCGGCGGATAAGCCGCGGGTTCTTTCCGTTCCTCGCCGCCGCGAGCGTCCTTCAGACACACCGATCGAAATTCCCCATGCGTTCCGGCGGGGAATCCTGTACGCTTTAATCAGATCGAGCTCGGTCACTTAAGGGGGATGGATTTACCGGAGGAGTATATGAAGATATACGTAACGGGAGCGACGGGAGTGCTCGGAAAGAGGATAGTCAGGGAGCTCTCCGGACTCGGGCACACCGTCGCCGGCATGGCGAGGAGCGCGAAGGGCGAAGAGACGGTCGGGTCCATGGGCGGAGTGCCTTCACGCGCCGACCTCTTCGACAAGGACGCCCTTTTGAAGGACATCGAGGGCTCGGACGTCGTCATACACGCGGCGACGTCAATACCGGTAAAGAAGAGGCTCAAGCCCGAGGATTTCAGGCTGAACGACCGCATACGCCGCGAGGGGACACGTATCGTCGCCGAATGCGCCATCCAAGCGGGCGCACGCAGGCTCGTATTCCAGGACGTCGTATGGGTCGCCCGTCCCGAGGACGGTTCGTTTTACGACGAGAGCTCGCCGGTCGTCCCGTCGCCTACGCTCCAGTCGGGCATAGACGGCGAGGGAATCGTGCTCGGGGCGGGTGAAAAGAGCGGCATGGTCGCGACCGTCCTCAGGTGCGGGTTTTTCTACGGCTCGGACACTGCGCACACGAGGCAAATGGGCGCGGGGCTCAAAAAGAGGGCGTTCCCGATAATCGGGGACGGCGAGGCGCTGTGGTCGCTCATTCACATCGACGATGCGGCGTCGGCCTTCGTGACGGCCGCACTCGAAGACCTCCCCGGGATATGGCACGTCGTCGACGACAGGCCGGTCAAGACGGGCGATTTTCTCAATTACTTCGCGGGGCGAATAGGAGCGCCTCAGCCCTACAGGTTCCCGGTGTGGCTCGCTCGTTTTCTTGCGGGAAGCTATTCCGTCGGGTTCTTCACGGCGTCGAACAATACTTCCGCCGCTAAGCTCAAGCGCGCGTCGGGCTGGTCGCCGAAATATCCCACGTACAGGGAAGGGATACAGCAGGTCGTCAGGGACTGGAAGGCCGAGGGCTTCCTCTAAGCCGGCGCGAATCGCCCGCGGCGTTTATCCGGATTCGCGACCGAGTAACGTGCGCTTGCGCCCGATCCCCCACCTGTACCCGCTGAGGGAGCCGTCCGTTCTCACGACGCGGTGGCACGGTATGGCGACGGCGAGCATGTTCGACGCGCATGCCGCACCGACGGCGCGGGCCGACCCGGGAGCGCCGATTTTTTCCGCGATTTCGCTGTAGGTCGCCGTCTCGCCGGCCGGAATCTCCATGAGCGCCCGCCAGACCCTTTCCTGAAATGCCGTCCCGCGTATGTCGAGCGGAAGCCAGAGGCCCCGGGAGGGATTTTCGACGAACCCGACTACGGTTGCGACGAGCCTCTCGAAACCCTCATCGCCGCCCGAGAGCTCCGCCTTCGGGAAGCTCCGTTCGAGCTCGCGCACGAGCTCTTCGGGGTCGTCCCCGAGCATTATGGCGGCTACGCCCCTTTCGGAAGCGGCGACCAGGACCGCCCCAAGAGAGCACTGACCGACGGCGAAGCTGAGGCTCGCGCCGCTCCCGCCGGAGCGGAATTCGCCCGGCTTCATACCGAGCATCTTCCCCGAGGATTCGTAGAACCGGGAGCTCGAGCCGAACCCCGAGCGGTATATGGCGTCGGTGACGCTGGCCGAGGCGGGGAGCTTCTCCCTGACGCTTTTTCTCCTGACGGCGTTCGAGTACGCCTTGGGCGTGACGCCGGTGATTGCCTTGAACAGCCTGTGGAAGTGGAAGCGGCTCATGCCCGCCGCGCGGGCGAGATCGGCCAGGCCGGCGGAGCCGCCGGATTCCTCTATCGTCCGGCATGCCCTTACGACCGCTTCGGCGCTGCCCGCGTCTCCGTCCTCGTCGGGGCGGCATCTCCTGCACGGCCTGAAACCCTTGCGTTCGGCCTCTTCGCGGGCGGTGAAAAAGAGGACGTTTTCGCGCCGGGCCTTGCGGGCCGGGCAGGACGGCCTGCAGTATACGCCCGTCGTCAGCACGGCGTAGTAAAACGCGCCGTCGCTGCCGCGGTCCCTTTCAAGGACCGCCGCCCACCTTTCGTCGTCGCCGCGCGGGATAATCCCGCCGCTTTCTTTTGTCGTCATATATGCCATTAGTTTAACCTCCGGCTCGTGGTTTTATAAGGAGTGTAGCGCGGCGCGACCGGGGGAACACTCCGTTTCTTGCCGCCGAATTAAAAATGCCGGATTGGCTGTATCGCGGTTCGGAGCGGGTTACTCCGCGTCGTGGAATATGACGCCCATGGTGAACCGCTCTCCTGAGCGGATGCGGCTGACGCCGTGACGCATGTTGACGCGGTGAAAGCCGCGCGCGCCGCGTACAGGCCTCTCGCGCACGGGGAAGATGACCCCTTCACCCTGCCTGAGCGGGACGACCTCGACGCTCGACTGCATGCGGGGCCGCTGACCCGTGAGGACGAACTCGCCGCCCTCGAAATCGCGCCCGGGCTCCGACAGGAGGAACGCCACCTGGAGCGGGAAGACGTGCTCGCCGTAGACATCCTGGTGGAGGCAGTTGTAGTCGCCCGGCCTATACCTCAGGATGAGCGGGGTCGGTTTCGTCTGCCCGGCGGCGCGGCAGCGGGCCTTGAAGGATTCGTGATCGCCGGGGTAGCCGACGTCTATGGACATGGCTTCGTTCCAGCGGTTGGCTATCCCGGAGAGGAAGGGGTAGAGACTCCCCCTGAGCCCTTCGACTACAGGCGGGAGCGGGTAGGAGAAATACTTGTATTCTCCGCTGCCGTAGCCCTTGTTTTCCATGACGACGGTCTTGCGGTACCGCTCATCATCGCCGTAGGCGGCCGTCAGCGAGCCGCACTCCTCCGGGGTCAGTATGGGACCGATAACGGCGTAGCCGTATGTGTCGAGCCCGCATGCTATGCCGTTCCAATCGAGCGACGCGATCTGTTTCTGGAGTGCTGCTTTACTCGATTTGCCGTTCGCCGTCATTTCATGTCTCCTCGTCCGGGATTGGTTTCGTACGTTCTAAGAATATACCGTTTGGGGAGTTCCGCCGCATCCCGGTTCTTGCCGCCGAATCCGAATTCGTGTCCGCGCTTGAAATAGCCGCCTGAACCTGAGAGGATATTTTCATGAGCGACGGATTCCACGGCTTTTCGAAAGGGGCGTTCGGGTTCCTCAGGGATCTCAAGGGGAACAACAATAAAGAATGGTTCGACGAGAACAGGGGCGTGTTCGAGGAATGCGTCCTCACGCCGGCGAGGTATTTCGTCGTCGCGCTCGGCGGGCGTCTTAAAACGCTCTCGCCCGGTGTGAAAGCCATACCCGAGATAGATAAATCGATATTCAGGCTGAGGCGCGACACCCGGTTCAGCGAGGACAAGACGCCTTACAAGACGCACCTCGGGATTCTATTCTGGGAGGGGCCGGGGAAGAAGCTCGACAATCCGAACTTTTACGTCCATCTGAACGAGGATTCTATTTTCATCGGCGCGGGGGAGTACCGCTTCCCGCCGGGGAGCTTGAGGGCGTACAGGGATGCGGTGGTCCATCCGAAAAATGGCGCCGGGCTCGGAAAAATATTGAAGCGTTTCTCGGAGAACCCTTCGTACAAGATCGGGGGCAGGCATTACAAGCGGATACCGCCCGGATACGGCCCCTCGCACGGGAACGCGGAGCTCCTTCTGCATAACGGGCTCTTCGTATACTACGAAGGCCCGGTCCCGGAGGAGGCATATTCAGAGAGGTTCGTAGATTTCTGCTTCGGGGTGTTGAAGGACATGTCGCCGCTCTTCCTCTGGACGCTGAAGGTTCTAGGGAGCGCAAAGGGCGGCGCGTCTCCCGTCAGGCGCGGGCTTTGAGGGAGGAATCGTAACGCGCGCGGGCCCTCTCTATCTTCTTTACGTTGCGGGCGCCCCATTCTTCGAGGACGTCGAATACGGGGATGAGAGAGAGGCCGAGGTCGGACAGCGAGTAGACAACCTTCGGCGGTATCTCCATGAACTGCTCCCGGTTTACGAGACCGTCTCTCTCCAACTCGCGGAGCTGCTGTGTGAGCATCCTCTGCGTGACCTTCGGTATAAGCCTCCTGAGCTCGTTGAAGCGCTTCGGGGACTGCCTGAGGTAATAAATGATGTCCGGCTTCCACTTCCCCCCGAAGGCGTCTATCGCGCTTCCCACGGGGCAGGCTGTTTCTTTTATCCTTATTTCCATTCGTCTACCTCGGTATACAAATAGTAACTATATATTAAAAATGTACCCGGTTGAAATAATATACCACGATTATAAACTATACATCGAGTAGTATTTGAAAAACGGTTTCGAACGCATAGGGGGGAGCAAAATGACGGACGAAGAAAGAAAGTCGATAGCCGCTGAATACCTGAAGAGCCTCGACTACAAGAGGGACTTTTACCATCTTATCGCGGAAGACGCGGAGGTTTATTTCCCGAACTGGGGCGTCGCCAGGGGGGCCGACGAGTACAAGAAGCTCTTCTCGCACCTGGGGACGCTGGTCGAGGACTTCACACACTTCCACGCTTACATAAACTGGATAATCCAGGGCGACATGGTCGTGGCCGAGGGGTCGAGCAAGGGCAGTCTCAAGAGCGGGGAGACCTGGAGCGACAGCAAGTGGTGCGACGTGTTCGAGATAAGGGACGGCAAGATACAGCGGCTCTACATATATCTCGACCCCGAGTATTCGCGTTATTAAGTAAGCTCGTAAGGGGCGTCGAACTTTGTCTCCACGGGTCATTCGCGCCGGAAGGAGGGGCGTATGATAATTACTACCGTCTATTCGGACGAAGAAGGGGAGTCTCATTTCGGGGAGCTCGAAATAGAGCTCACGGATGCGGGTGAGCTCGGGCGGCTTTCGGACAGGTTCCCAGCCCGCCATATAATCTTCAGGGAGAACGGCCCGGAATACGATTACGACTGGCACTGCGCCCCGGACAGGCAGTACATAATACTCCTCGACGGGCATATAGAGATAGAGGTGAGCGACGGGGAGAAGAGGGCGTTTTCCGGAGGGGATATAATCTTCGTCGAGGACGTAACAGGAAAGGGGCACAGGACGAGGACGACCGACGGCAGGCCGCGAAGGTCTGTCTTCGTGACCATAGACTAGTTCAAAAATGCTGGAAGGAGCGAAGCATGCCGAGCAAGATACTTGGGATTCACCACATAACGGCGATAGCGACGAGCGCGAAGAATAACCACGAGTTTTATACGAAGGTGCTGGGGCTTCGCCTCGTGAAAAAGACGGTCAATTTCGACGACCCGGGGACGTACCATTTTTATTACGGGAACGAGACCGGGGAGCCGGGGACGCTGCTTACGTTCTTCCCGTGGGAGGGGATAAGGCGGGGGAGGCTCGGGACGGGGCAGGTGACGGCCGTCTCGTATTCCGTCCCGAAGGGCTCCATGAAGTTCTGGCTCGACAGGTTCGGCCGCTACGGGGTGATTTACAATAACCCGTCGGAGAGGCAAGGCGAGGAGGTGATGGTGTTCGTCGATCCGGACGGCCTCAAGCTCGAGCTCGTCTCGGGCCCGGAGGAGGACGACCGGAAGCCGTGGCTTGCCGACGAGATCCCGGCCGAGCACGCGATAAGGGGTTTTCACAACGCCGCGCTCACGCTCGAAGGGTACGAGGCGACGGCGAGGCTCCTTACGGAGGAATTCGGATACGTCAAGGTCGCGGAGCACGTCAACAGGTTCAGGTTCGAAAATCCGAACGGCAGGCATGCCAACAAGATAGACCTCGTCTGCCTTCCCTCGGGGCAGCGGGGGAGCGTCGCGGGCGGCTCGGTGCATCACATCGCGTTCCGCGTCGCGAATTCCGAGGACCAGATGGAGGTGAGGGAAAGGCTCGTCGGGCTCGGATATAACGTTACGCCGCGGATGGAGAGGAACTATTTCAAGTCGATTTATTTCAGGGAGCCGGGGGGAGTCCTGTTCGAAGTCGCGACGGACGAGCCCGGTTTCGCGATAGACGAGGACGTGAGCGAGCTCGGAAGGTCGCTCAAGCTGCCGGAGTGGCTCGAACCCCGAAGGAAGGACATCGAAAAGGCGCTGCCGGAGATATAGAGGAGAGAGATGGCGGAAGATTTGGGCTTCATACATAAATATGTACCGGCGAGCGACGCCGAAAGCGAAGAGGCGATCTTCATTTTCCACGGCACCGGAGGGGACGAGGAGAGCCTCCTCCCCGTGGCCGATATCATACTGCCGGGCGCCGCCGTCGTAAGCCCAAGGGGGAAGGTGATCGAAAACGGAATGCCGCGTTTCTTCAGGCGTTTCGCGGAAGGTGTTTTCGACCTCGAAGACCTTCACATGAGAACGGAGGAGCTCGCGAAATTCATAGAGAGGGCGCGGACCGCATACGGCCTCGAAGATAAGCGGCTCGTGGCCGCCGGGTATTCGAACGGGGCGAATATAGCGGCGAGTCTCGTACTCACGCATCCTGGGATTTTCTCGAAGGCCGTTCTCTTTCACCCGATGGTGCCGTTCGTCCCCGAGCGGCTTCCGGACCTCACGGGTACGGATGTCCTGATAACAGCGGGCACTAACGATCCGATAGTCGATCCGGAAGGCACGAGGGAGCTTGCGCGGCTGTTAAGACAATCCCGTGCGCTGGTGGATGTCTTCTGGCACGACAGGGGGCACAGCCTCACGAGCGAAGAGCTCTCCGCAGCAAGGACTTTCCTCGAAAACCCCGCCTGACGGTTTTTATGTTCCCGCCGGATGGAGTAACCTTATCTCCATAAGGGAATTCGCCGCATTAAAATTCCAGGATTCCCGGGAGAAAATGTAATGATAGATTTTTATACGGCGGGGACTCCGAACGGCAGAAAGATTGCGATAATGCTGGAGGAGACGGGGCTCCCCTATAACCTCATACATCTCGACCTCGAAAATCTCGATCAGAAGGAAGAGTGGTATCTAAAGCTCAACCCCAACGGCAGGATACCGACGATTGTGGATAAGGACAACGACGATTTCGCCGTATTCGAGTCGGGTGCGATACTGATTTATCTCGCGGAGAAGACGGGGCAGTTCATGCCGGCTGACGTGAAAGGGCGCTCGACCGTTATACAGTGGCTCATGTTCCAGATGGCGGGGATAGGGCCTATGCAGGGGCAGGCGAACGTCTTTTTCAGGTATGCGCCGGAGAAGATAGAGTACGCGATAAACCGTTATCACCGCGAAACGAAGAGGCTGTACCAGGTTCTCGAAAAGAGGCTCGCCGAGAGCGAGTATCTTGCCGGGGATTATTCGATCGCCGACATGGCGACATACCCCTGGATTGCGGTGCACAACTGGGCGGGAGTCGGCGTCGAGGACCTTCCGAACCTGAGAAGGTGGATGAGGGACGTGAGACTGCGTCCCGGAGTGGCGAGGGGGATGGACGTTCCGAAGTCGAAAAAAGAAACCAAGGATGAGGCCGCGGAGAGGGGCTCGAAGCTCCTCGTGTGAGGAATCGGCCCCGGAATCGACAACTGTTCTGTGGAGAGCGCATTTATGAAGCTGGTCAAAACCGACGTTGCAATCATCGGAGCGGGGACGGCGGGCATGGTCGCTTACAGCAGCGCCTCGAAGCGCACCGGGAACACACTTCTTATCGAGGGCGGACCCTACGGGACGACGTGCGCCAGGGTGGGCTGCATGCCGAGTAAGCTCCTCGTAGCGGCGGCCGAGGCCGCGCACGCCGTCAAGGAAGCCCCCGGCTTCGGGGTATTTCCCGGGGGGGAGGCGAGAATCGACGGGCGGAAGGTCATGGAGCGGGTGAAGAGCGAAAGGGGCCGCTTCGTCGGCTTCGTCCTCGACTCCATAGAAAGGATGCCGCCCGAAAGAAGGCTTGCGGGCCACGCGCGGTTTTTGGACGACAACACGCTAGATGTCGGCGGCCACACAAGGGTCGAGGCGAAGTCTGTCGTCATAGCCACCGGCTCGAGCCCGTCCATTCTCCCGATGTTCAGCGGGCTCGGCGACAGGCTTATAGTGAACGACGACGTCTTCGAATGGGACGACCTGCCGCCGTCCGTTGTAATCTTCGGCGCGGGCGTAATAGGCCTCGAGCTCGGGCAGGCCCTTCACCGTCTCGGCGTACGGACCGCGATACTCAGCAAGAACGGCCTCGTCGGGCCGATAAATCATCCGGCGATAAAGAAGTACGCCGCGGAAACGTTCGCCGGCGAGTTTTACGTCGATACGGACGCCGAGGTTTTGGGGGTTTCCCGGAAAGACGGCGGCGTCGAGGTGCGGTACGTCGGCCTCGACGGAGGCGAGCGGACGGAGGAATTCGAATATCTCCTCGCCGCCACGGGGAGGACGCCGAACGTAAAGGACATCGGGCTCGAGAACACGAGCCTTAAGCTCGACAAGAGGGGAGTCCCGGTTTTCGACCGCTACACGATGAGGTGCGGCGAGAGCTCCATATTCATTGCAGGGGATGCGGATAACGACGCGCCGGTGCTCCACGAGGCCGCGGACGAGGGGCGGATCGCGGGAGAGAACGCGGCGCTCTATCCCGAGGTCAAAGCCGGGCGGAGAAAGACAGCGCTCAGCATCGTGTTCACCGATCCGGAGATCGCGATAGCGGGCCCCGGTTACAACGAGCTCAAGAATACGGAGGGGCTTTGCTTCGTTACGGGTACGGTCTCGTTCGAAAAGCAGGGCAGAAGCAGGGTCATGCGGAAGAACAAGGGAATACTTCACGTGTATGCGGAGTACGGGACCGGGGTTTTCCTCGGGGCCGAGATGTTCGGGCCGCGCGCCGAGCACGTAGGGCACCTCCTCGCGTGGGCGGCGGAGAAGAGGATGACCGTCCCCGAGATGCTTGCCATGCCCTATTACCACCCCGTCGTAGAAGAGGCCGTCAGGACGGCTCTGAGCTCGGCGAACGAGAAGCTCCACAAGGGACACGCGCTAAGCCCGGAGAGCGTCGAGTGCGGCCCCGGAATCTGACGGGACGGTGGCCTACCGGCCTTCGCGCGCCCATATGCCATGCCATTGTTTCCTGATGGCGGAATAAGTAGACTTCCCCGAAATATCGAAAGGAGGTGACGGAGAGATGAGACTCGAAGGCAAGACCGCGCTTATAACCGGCGGAGGCGAGGGGATAGGCAGGGCGACCGCGCTTTTGTTCACGAAGGAGGGCGCCAGGGTCGGAATAATGGGGAGGACCAAATCGAAGCTGGACGGCGTCGCCGCAGAGGGCGAAGGGCCCGGCGGGATCACGGCGTTCGAGGGGGACGTCTCGTCCGAGGCCGACGCGAAGAGGGTGGTGGAGGAATTTTATAAAAAGCACGGGCGCATCGACATACTCTTTAACAACGCCGGAATACTCGAAGGCGGGACAGTCGTCACGACGACGATGGCCGTCTGGGACAGGACGATAGATATAAACGTGAAGGGCGTCTTTCTCATGAGCAAGTACGCCGTTCCGCTTATGGCGAAGCACGGCGGCGGCTCGATCATAAACAACTCTTCGGTCCTCGGAATCGTGGGCATGGAAAACTGCGTTGCGTACAACGCCTCGAAGGGGGCTGTAAGGCAGATAACGAGGAGCATGGCGCTCGACCACGCGAAGGAAAACATACGGGTGAACTCCATCTGCCCGGGTTACATAAAGACGAAGATGGACGTCGAGTTCATGGGGAACCCGCCCGACGCCGAGGAGCAGCTCGACAGGATAGCGGCCGGGATGATACCGCTCGTAAGGCGCGCCGAGCCTGTAGAGGTTGGGCACGCCGTCTTGTACCTGGCGAGCGACGATTCGAAGTACGTTACGGGCTCCGACCTCGTAATCGACGGCGGCTGGACGACGCTCTAGCCGGGAATCCTTATACTTTAGCGAAGGATACATAATGGACCCGTTAAGCCAGGGGCTTGTGGGCGCTGTCGTGCCCGGGAGCGTTTCGAGCCGGAGGGAGCTTCGCCTCGCGTCACTCGCCGGTTTTCTGTCGGGTATGCTGGCCGACGTGGATATACTCATCCGCTCTTCGCGGAAGACCCGCTCCTCGTCCTCGACTACCACAGGCAGTTCACGCATTCGCTGGTTTTTATTCCCGTCGGCGGGCTCATCGCGGCCGGTTATCTGGCCGTTCATCCCGGTTATCCATGCGTCGTCGGAGACATGAGGCATTCGCTGCTGCCGAACGGGGTGAAGCCCCTCTGGGGGATCGTGATAGATCCGGCGAATCCGGGTCGTCACGTGAAAATGTTCGATTACGGGAGGGCCGTAACGGCCGATAAGTGGCGCGATTTCTCGGCCGTGCTTTTGGGAAAGGAGCCTGATAGCGGCGCTCCCGGAGAACCGGAATGACCCGTTTGGCCGCGCAGGGCGGAGCCCTTAGATTTCGCGTTTTTCCGGGATATAATAATCAGAGGATAGAGGAAACGCTGATGCCGATTTACGAGTTCTTCTGTAAGAAGTGCAATACCGTTTTCAAGTTCTACTCCAGAACCATCGATACCACGACGATACCGAAGTGCCCCAGGTGCAGGCGCGTTAAGCTCGAAAGGATGTTCTCGTCTTTCGCCACGCTCGGCAAGAGCGGGAAGGGTGAGGATACGGCCCCTGACATAGACGCGTCCAAGCTCGAGAGCGCTCTCTCCTTGCTCGAACGCGGCGCCGAAAGCGTGGACGCCGAGGACCCCAGGCAGGCGGCGGATTTCATGAGGAAGCTCACAGACGCAGCCGGCATATCCATGGGGGAGGGGATGGAAGAGGCGCTCGCCCGTATGGAGCGGGGAGAGGACCCGGACAGTATAGAGGCGGAGATGGGGGAGCTTCTGTCGGAGGGTTCCTTCGAGCTCGATTCCAAAAAGAAAAAAAAGGGCCGGAAAAAGTCTGACGACAAGCCCGAGATCGACGAAACCCTTTACGAGCTTTAAAGCCCGCGCGTTGAAACCGTATTAACATTTGAAGACGTATTAACATCCCGGGGTCCCTGGTGTATTGTCTATCTCGATGCCGGGATTGCTTTCACTTTTCACTCTATCCCTTCTTTTGACCGTGCTTTCATTCGGCTGCGCCGGAAAGAAGCCCGAGACCGACGCCGTAAAACCGGAGACCGCCCCTGCGCCCCCGATATACGTAGACATATCGGGCTTCGAAAGGCCCCCGTGCTCGACGCCCGACGTCGGGACGAAGAGCGGCCTTCTCTGCGGGAACATCATAGGCACGTCCGGCGGTAAGGCGGTGAACGCGTATCTCGGCATACCGTTTGCCGAATCGACGGCCGGGCGGAACAGGTGGCGGGCGCCCGCGCCGAGGGCTCCGTGGGAAGGCGTCCTCAGAGCGACGAGGACGGGCCCCGCCTGTCCTCAGACGGGTGAGACGATCTATCCCGAGAGCGAGGACTGCCTTTATCTCAACGTATGGGTCCCGGCGGAAGCTTCGCCCGCCCCGAGGGCCGTGATGGTGTTCATATACGGCGGGGCGTTCGTTTACGGCTACGATGCGCAGCCTCTATACGACGGGGCTTATACGGCGGGGAACGGGGACGTGATCGTCGTCAACGTGAATTACAGGGTGGGGGCGCTCGGGTTTCTCTCGGGCGTCAAGGACGCGAAGACGGGGGAGGCGGTGAACGGCAATTTCGGAATACTCGACCAGATAGCCGCTCTCGAGTGGGTGAGGGACAACGTCGCATCTTTCGGCGGCGACCCGGAGAAGGTGACCATATACGGAGAGAGCGCGGGCGCCATGAGCGTCGGCATTCATCTCGTGTCGTCGCCGCGGTCGAAGGGCCTCTTCAGGGCGGCCATAATGGAGAGTAACCCGCTCGGGCTCCCCTACAAGAACGTGAGGCAGTCGCGCGCCGTGGCGAGGGAGTTCGCTTCGAACCTCGGATGCGGCCCGGACGACCTCGCATGCATGAGGGCGCAGCCGGCGGAGGCCGTCCTCGCGGCGCAGATGCAGATGGATATGGCGCTCCCCGCGCTCTTCCACGGCATAAGGGATTTCCTCGCGTGGTCGCCGGTCGTCGACGGCGACGTCGTCGTGCAGCAGCCGATAAGGGCGATAGAGGACGGCAGGCTGACGAAGCCGGTTATTCTCGGCACCAACCGGAACGAGGGGCTGTTATTCGTCGAGGTCGTAAAATCCGCGCTGGGGTGGAAAAAGGTTTCGGATTTCGATTATCATGTCGCAATCGACTTTTTTTTCCGGGATTCGGCTCTCAGGAAGAAAATTTACGCGCACTATCCGCCCGACGGCCGCGACAACACCGAAACTATATCGAGATTGTTCACGGACTATCTATTCGCCTGCGCGAATCTGTACGCGGCCGGAAAAAGCGCCGGTGCAACGTGGTCGTACGTATTCGACCACGTGCCCTCACACAATTCGTGGCCGGAATATCCGGCCTGCGGGGAGAACGTCTGCCATACGGCAGAGCTGGCTTTCGTTTTTCACTCCGCCGGGAACATGGGATGGGAATTCACGCCCGAAGAGGAGCGGCTCTCGGGGCTCATGGTTTCTTACTGGACCGGTTTCGCCAAAGACCTCGACTCCGGCGGCGCGTGGCCCGAATATGAGCCCGGCTCGCGGAGCCTTTCTTTCGTGACGCCCGTCGAGGACATAACGACCGAGACCCCGCCCTCCGCGTGCGCTTTCTGGAACGGCGTAGGATACGACCTCGGCGATTCGTTCCGGGGCCTCTTTTGAACCGCACGACGCCGTTCCGTTTTACTCGCGGAATATTTACACCCGGCGCTTAAGGGCAGTAGAATTTGCTATCCCAACGTTTACGGACGGGTATAGTTGCCGAATTTTCTTCTGACAATCCTCGTGCTCTTTTCCGCTTTCGCGGCGCTCGCGCCGGTGCGCGCGGACGAAGTGTTATCGTCTCGGGAATACATGACGGGTGACTGGGGCGGAGCGCGGCAGAGGCTCGAGGACTGGGGGCTTACAGTGACGGCCGAATATTCGGCGGATATTCTCGGGAATCCGGCAGGCGGTTTCAGGAAGAAAGTTGATTACGCGGGGCTCCTCAATCTTTACCTCGACTTCGACCTCGAAAAGATATTCGGCATTAAGCGGACTAATCTGATTGTATCCGGGTTCTGGGCTTCGGGATGGAGCCTCAGCGCCCGCGCGCTCGACAATTATTTCACCGTGGCCGGAGATTTCAACGGTAATTCCGCCGGCCTCTATCAGTTTTTTCTGCAAACGAGCTTTTGGAACGAGAAGCTCGTTATAGCGGTCGGACGAATGGGAGCAGGAGACGATTTCGCGATCACGGATGCCATGGGTGTTTACGTGAATGACGCGTTCGATCCCGGCCCGGTAAGCCTCGCCTATAACATTCCCGCTTTCCTCAGTAATCCGTATGCCGCGCTCGGGATACGGGTTGATATAAGACCCGTCGAGACTTTTTACATAGCAGGAGGTGTCTACAATGCAAGCCCGGGCACCACGAAGAATCCCAGGTTCGACGGGCATATCGATTTCAGCTTTGGTGACGGGGCCATACTTATAGCCGAGGCAGGGTTTACGCCCGGCGGCGAGGAGTCGGGGGACGCGTACAAGGCCGGCGTATATTACGATACGGGTAAATTCAACGATATTGCCGAAGACGGAAAAACGGAGACCGGAAATTACGGTTTTTACGCCTTCGCCGAGCAGATGGTGTACAGGGAGTCGATGGACGGCGGCCAGGGGCTTACTCTGTGGGCGGGAGGTACGCTCGCGCCGGACGAGGAGATAAACACCTTCCCCTATTTCCTTTCAGGCGGGATGCTCTACGAAGGGCTGATTCCCGGCAGGGATAACGACGTCGCCGCTTTCGGCGCTGCTTACGGTATACTGAGCCGGGACATCGAAGGGCAGGACTTTGAAATCGCTCTCGAATGGACTTACGCATATCAGCTCTACCCCTGGCTCGCCCTTCAGCCGGACGTGCAGTGGATCATAAACCCGGGCGGGACGGGGGAGATTCCGGATGCGCTCGTGGCCGGGGTGCAGGTATCGCTCGACCTGTAGTCACGGCCGGAAGTGCTTTGCAAAGCCCGGTCGGACGGCGCTCCGAAATCAGTCGCCGTTCTATTCCCGATTAAAAACTTCCTTCAGGAATTCCTCCATTTCCGCCCAGGATTGCTTGTCGGCCTCGGCGTTATAGGTTATGGGGAGATCGAACTTCTTCCCGAGCTCGTCGGCCTCGGGGTTGGTGAAGCTGTGGGTCGCTCCCGGGTAGACGATGACCTCGTAGTCTGCGCCGGCCGCGTCCATCTCCTTCCTGAATTCCTCTATCTGCTCCGCCGGGATGTAGGTGTCGGCGCCGCCGGTCATCACCAGTATTTTCGCCTTTATAGCCCCCGGTGCGGCCTTTTGCTGCGTGCCGAGGCTCCCGTGGAAGCTGGCCACGCCGTCGAGGTCGGCCCCCGTACGGGCCATGTGGAGGACTATCCCGCCGCCGAAGCAGTATCCTATGGCCGCTATCTCGTCCGGGTCGACCGCGGGCTGCTTCTTAAGGAATTCGAGGGCGGCGTTGAACCTTGCCTCGGCCACGGCCATGTTGCTCAACGTCTCGGACGTAAATTTCTGTGCGTCCGAGGGATGGTCCGCCGTCTTGCCGTTGCCGAACATGTCGAGGGCGAGCGCCGTGTAGCCGAGCCCGGCGAGCATGTCGGCCCGCTTCTTCGCGTAGTCGTTGAGCCCCCACCATTCATGGACGACGAGCACTCCGGGACGCTTGCCCTTTATGCTGTCGTCGTAAGCGAGGTAGCCCTTGAAGGTGGTTCCGCCCGACGTGTATTCGACCGTCTCTCCTTTCACTTCGGCGAAAGACGGGACCGATAAAAACAGGAACAGCACGGCTGCCAGTGTGAGTATAACTTTCATGATATTTCCCTCCCCGTGTGGTATTTTAAGTTGATAAATGATTGATGCCGGGATGTCAATCGAACTTTCCCCGTACCGGGTATCAGGCGCTCCGAGGAGGATGGAATGACCGGCAAGCTTATACTCACTTTCATAGCGATGGGTATCGGCGTTATGGTAATCGCGGTCGATATAGCCGCCATAAACGTCGCCCTCCCATCGGTCGAAAAGGATTTTCAAACTACCATAGGCACTGTCGAATGGGTCGTGAACGGATATGTGCTCGCCTGGGCCGTGCTCATGGTTACGTGCGGGAGGCTGGCCGACATGTTCGGCCGGAGGAAGATCTTTTTCGCCGGTATAGTGGTATTCGGCGCGGCATCCCTCGTCGGCGCACTGGCCCACGATTCGGGGATGCTGATATCGGCGAGGGTAGTGCAGGGCGCGGGAGCGGCGCTCCTGTGGCCCGCGATACTCGGCATCGTGTATTCGTCCGTGCCGGATACGCAGAAGGGGCTTGCCGTGGGATTGATACTGGGCGCGGCCGGCGTCGGGAACGCGGCCGGACCGCTCCTCGGGGGTTTTCTTACCGAGCTCTTTTCCTGGCGGGCCGTCCTTTTCTTCAATATACCCTTCGCGCTGATCGCGGGCCTTATCACCTATTTCGTCGTGAAGGAAAAGGGCGCCGGCGAGTCCGGCGGGAAGATAGATTACGTCGGCATCGTAACCGTTTCGTTGTCGCTGGTATCGCTGCTCTACGCCGTAAACCAGTCGACGTCCTGGGGCTGGACTTCGGGCAAGACGCTCGCGCTCCTGGTTTCCTTCGCGGTATTCCTCGTGGTCTTTATCCTCTACGAGAGAAGGACGGCGGACGCGCTCATCCCGGAGGACGTCATGAACAACAGGAGGTTCATGGTAACGGGGGCCATGATGCCGCTGGCCGTTCCGGCGTTTTTCTCGATTCTGCTGTTCATCCCGCAGTACCTCGAAAAATTTTACGGGTACACACCCGTGGATTCGGGGGCCGCGCTCGTTCCCATGCTCCTTACGTTCGCGCTCACCGCGCCGGTGTCGGGGACGGTTTATAACCGGCTCGGCCCCAGGCTGTCTATCTTTACAGGGATGGCGCTCCTCTGCGTCGGCACCGTCCTGATACTGCTGTTCGGGTTCGGGGGCTCGTATGCGGGTATGGTCCCGGGGCTGGTGCTTTTCGGGATCGGCGTCGGTTTTTCCATACCGTCGATTACGACCGCCGCGGTCGGGGCCGTCGACGAGGCGAGGGCTAGCCTCGCGGGCGGCATAATCTATATGTTCGAGCTTGCGGGCGGGGCGCTCGGGCTCGCCATAATAACGACCATATTCACCGACGCGGTCAGGAAGGACATTGCCGTCAGGCTCACCGAGCTCGGATTTGCCCTCACGGGCCCGCAGAAGTCCGACCTTCTCGATTTCATCCTGGGCAGCGGGAGCAGGGAAAAGCTCGTAAGCGAGCTCGGGCCCGATAAGCTGAATACGGTTTTCTCTCACGTGAGGGAATCGTTCGTTACGGGACTCCAGGAGGGGCTCGGGTTCGCCGCCGTGGTCCTCGCCGTCGGAGCCGTTCTCACCCTCATCTTTATAGAGGGCAAGAAGGGCCCGCGCTCCTGACGCCGGAATCGTCCGCTTAAAGGCAAAAATGATTGAGTGCCGGTTTCTTCTTGGTTAAACTTAATGAGTCTGATTAACATGCCCGTTCCCTTCGTTCGTTTCCGCCTCCGGCGGGATGAAGACGGGCAGGATTCTTTAATTGAGAACCTTTAAAAGAGCTTCAATATGGTTAATGTCGGGCCTCGCGGTAATAGTTGTAATTGCGGCCTTATCGCTGCTCCTGGCCCAGAAGTACATCAGCCGTGAGCACGTAAAAAAAGAGATACTCAACTACCTTTCGGCCAGGATAGCCGGGAAGTTCGACTTCGAATCCATAGACTTTCAGTTCTTTCACAGGCCCCGCGTCGAGATAAGGGCCGGGAGCTTTTCGATACCCGGGGAGGCCGAGGGGACGTTCGAGACGCTCATCGTATATCCGAGGGTGCTTCCCCTGCTGACCGGTCACGTCGAAATAGACTCTATAGAAATCGTAAAGCCGGTCGTAAGGCTCACCATGCCGGAAACAGCCGGGCCGGAAACCGTGGAGGAGCGCGATACCCTAACAATAGTGCGAAATTATATTTCCTCCGTATTGGGGTATTTCGACAGGCAGGACAAGGGGCTCGAAGCCGCGATAAGGAACGGTAGCCTGGTCCTGAGCCAGCCCGGGTACGAGGACCTTACGTTCGACGGCCTTAACGCCGGCGTCGGGCTCCCCGACGGCAGGCTCGAGGTCAGCGTCTCCGGGCGGGGGAGCCTGTGGGACAGGCTGTCCCTGAGCGTTTTCGCGGTCACGGGGGCAAAAGATGTAAAAGGCAGCCTTACGGTAGAGGGATTTAAGCCACGGCTTCTCTCGCGTTATTTACCCGAGGCCTTACGCATAATAAAAGACGGAAGTGTTAACCTTGCCGTCGATTTCACGACCGATAAACTGGATTCGCTCGACCTGAAACTGGGCGCTTCGACGCCCGGCCTTACGCTCTTGAGAAACGGCGAGGAGTTCACTTTGCGTCTTAAGAGCCTCGCCGCCAACGCCGAGCTCTCGGATGCCGGGACGAAGGTCGTCCTAGGCCGCGCGGAGCTCGAGAACCCGCCGGCCGTTATATCCGGCTCGTACGAGATGGAAAAGTCCCCCGCTTCGGGGAAGCTCCTTTTGGAAGGCGCGAACGTGGACGCCGGGGCCGCAAGAGAGGCCACCCTCGCCGTGGCCGGGGGGAACGACGTCGCAGGCAAGATATTCGAGGTCGTGAGGGGAGGGACTGTCCCGAAGATTACACTCGAGGCCGCCGGGCCGACGTTCAGGGACTTCTGGCGAGAGGGGAACTTCGCGCTCCGTGGCAGCATGGTCGGCGGCTCTATACACATTCCAGTGGTCGGGTACGACATAGAGGAAGCGAGCGGGGACGCGGTTATAGCGGACGGGCTACTCCGGGGGACTAACCTCAGGGGAAGGCTCGGAAAATCCCTCGGGTACGACGGCACGCTGGTCCTGGGCCTGGGCGGCGACGAGGAGGATCTCACTCTCGATATAGCGGTCGACGCCGAGCCGTCTGAAATTCCTCCGGTGATAATGCAGTTCGTCGACGACGAGGTCGTGAACCACGAGCTTTCGCTCCTGTCGAACGTAACGGGCAGGGTGACGGGCAGGCTCAGGCTCGGCGACAGGAAGAAAAACCCTGACCCGATAATAAATGCGACGGATATAGACATCACGGCCGAGTACGGACGGTTCCCCTATCCGCTCGGGATAAAGGGCGGGACGTTTTCGTTCGCGGATAAGGTCATGACGCTCAAGGGATTCACCGTAACCGGGGGGAACAGCTCACTCGCGGACGTGTCGGGGGTTATAGAGCTCGGGGACAAGGACAGCCTCGACATGAAGACGGGGGCAGCGTCGATAGACCTTGGGCAGATTTATTCATGGCTCGGGGAATTCAAGGGATTCGGGCCGCATCTTAAAGACCTGGGCGCCGTTACGGGGAGGGCGGAATTCCCGTCGGTATCGGTGACCGGGCCGGTTTCGAAAGTAAAGGACTGGACGATTACGGCGAAGGGCATGATGACAGCCGTCGGCATGGAGCTCTCGGGGCCGCGCGAAAGGCTCGTGATAGCGAGCGCCGGCGTCGAGTCCTCGGGCGGGAGGATCACCCTTTCGAACGCCGTCCTTTCGCACGGCGAGACGTCGGTCAACCTGGACATGGTGCTCAGCGATTACTTTACGGAGCTGTTCTCGCTCAAGATGGATTTCGACGGGAAGGTCTCGCCGCCGGCGATGGACATATTAACCGAATACGTGCCGCTTCCCGAGGAGCTCGTATTTTCGGGCCCGCTTTCGGTCGGAAATTCCAGCCTCGAGCTGAAAGGCGGGGGGAAAAAGAAGGCGCCGGACGGGAAAGGCGAAGGCGCGGCGGGCCCGGACGGGGGACCCGAGTGGGACGTGGACGTGAATGTAAAGGCGGACTCGCTCGAATGGAAAGAGGGGGAGGCCGCCCCGGAAGCGCCCGCAAGCACCCCGCAGCCCGGGGGGGAGAAGTGGAAGTCGCCCGTGAGCGGCAGGGTCAATATAGAATCGGCGAGCTTTAAGTTCAAGAAGCTCAACTGGGATTCCGTCCACGCCATGGTCTCGTTCATGGAAAACGGCATCGGCATAGACGTGAGCAAGGCCGACCTCTGCGGCATTTCGACGCCGGGGTTCGTGAGCGTGGCCCCGCCCGGGGTCAAATTCGAATTCAGGCCGAATACGGCCGACGAAAGCCTGGAGGTCGTCATAAAATGCCTGCTCGACAAGGCCGGCATTATCTCGGGGGACCTCGATCTGAAGGCGGTCCTCTCCTCGAACGCCGGGGAGGGCGGCTTCTTCGATAAGCTTCAGGGCCGCATCGACCTGACATCGACCGACGGCTGGGTCGAAAAGTACGGGAGCCTTGCGAGATTCTTCGCCATACTCAATTTCGGGGACATGTTCAGGGGACAGGGGCCGGATTTCAAAAAAGATGGATTCAGGTACGACAGGCTCACGGCCGGCGCCGATATTAACGACGGCAAGATCAATATAAATAAAGCGGTGATGGAGGGGCCTTCGCTAAAGGTTTTATGCGAGGGGTCCGTCGATCTCGTCAACGACAAGCTCGACCTCGAATTGATAGTAATCCCCGTAATGGCCGTCGATTCCGTGATAGACAAGATACCGCTTATAAGCTACATCTTCGGCGACAGTAACGTTTCCATTCCGATAAAGATAACCGGCGATCTTTCGAATCCGTCCGTTTCACAGATATCGCCGTCGGCTATAAGGTTCGGGCTCCTCGGTCTCATAAAGCAGACGCTCAACATACCGGCTACGATTATATTGCCGGTGAAAAGGGCCGAAATAAATGAGCCTGGAGATTCGGATGCCGCCCCGCCGCCGTCCCCCGCGGCGAGCGGCGGGAACGACGCCATGCCGGGCCTTCCGGATAATAAATAGGCTGCGTCCCCGCGTTAATTACTTGTTCCTGAGTATGTCCCTTATCTCCGTGAGGAGCTTCTCTTCGTTCGAGGGCTCGGGCGGGGCCGGCGGGGCCTCTTCGCTCTGTCTCTTGAGCCGGTTTATATTCTTGACAAGTACGAACACCGCGAAGGCCACTATGAGGAAGCTGATGACGGTGTTTATAAACGCGCCGTAATTTATCGTTACGGCACCGGCGGTCTGGGCGTCCGCAAGGGCGGCGTAGGGGCCTGGCGGGACCCCTTCTTTCAGCACTACGAAAAGGTTCGAGAAGTCCACGTTTCCGAGAACGAGGCCGATAGGGGGCATGATGACATCGTTTACAAGAGACTGGACTATAGTGCCGAATGCGGTGCCGATTATGATACCGACGGCCATGTCGACGACATTTCCTTTTATCGCGAATTCCCTGAATTCTTTAAGCACCATCCACCTCCGTTAAGTATCAATTTTCGTAATTATTACACATAGCGCGCCCGCAGCCAACCTGAATATGTGGACTGCCGCCGCGGCGGCTGATAAAATAACCTTTCGGACTATTTTAATGACAGGGACGAAAAATCAAAACCGGGTAGAGATAAAGTACTGCCGGCAGTGCCGCTGGCTCCTCCGCGCTTCGTGGATGGCGCAGGAGCTGCTGACGACGTTCAGCGAGGAGCTCGGCGAGGTTGCGCTCGTTCCCGGAACTGGCGGCGTGTTCGAGGTAAGGGTTTCGGGCGAGCTCGTATGGTCGAGAAAGGAGAGGGGGCGCTTTCCCGACATAAAGGAGCTCAAGCAGCTCGTCAGGGACCACGTCGCCCCGGGAATGGACCTCGGGCACTCGGACGCCTGACGCCGAATCCGACCGGGATACGAACCTTCGTTCCGTCAAATCTCATACGCGTATAATATTCCCCCGATGCCCGTTTATCTTCTGGACAGCTCGATTTCATTTCCCGGCCCCGACATGGCCGAGGAAGACGGCCTTCTCGCCATAGGGGGCGACCTCTCGAAAGAGCGTCTCCTGCTCGCCTACGCAAGCGGAATTTTCCCGTGGTACTCGGAGGGGTATCCGATAATGTGGTTCTCCCCGGACCCGCGCCTCATCTTCGAGCTCGGCGGCCTTCACGTGTCGAAGAGCCTCATGAAGACGATAAAATCCGGCGTCTTCGAGGTGAGGTTCGATACGGCGTTCGAGGAGGTCATGCGCCTCTGCGCCGCGACGGCGCGGAAAGGGCAGGAGGGGACGTGGATTACGGGCGACATGCTGGATGCGTATACCAGGCTTCACCATGACGGCTATGCGCACTCCGTCGAGACATACCGCGGGGACGAGCTCGTCGGAGGGCTCTACGGCGTCTCGCTGGGCGGGGTCTTTTTCGGGGAGTCGATGTTCCACAGGGTAAGGGATGCGTCGAAGGTTGCGTTCTATCATCTGGATAGATTCCTCGCGTCGAACGGTTTCGACTTCATCGATTCCCAGGTTCCTAACAGCCACATGAAGAGCCTCGGCGGCAAGGAGATTTCGAGAGAGGAATTCCTTTCGAGACTCGCGAAATCGCTCGAAAAGAAAACCCTCCGGGGGCGCTGGCGGTATGAGCCGGAGACGTAAACGAACGAACATGCTGTTGTCACGGCGTACCGGGAGGGGTTATATTTGGAAAAATCGATAAAACATAATACGGAGGATTGTTTATGAAAACCGTTTTGTGCTACGGGGATTCCATCACGTGGGGCTTTAAGCCCGAGGACGGGACGAGGTACGCATACGAAGAACGCTGGACAGGCGTCCTTCAGGCGAAGCTCGGCCCGGGCTACCGCGTCATCGAGGAGGGGCTTCCGGGCAGGACGACCTGCTGGGACAGCCCTTATCTTGCCGACAGGAACGGCAAGGCTTCGCTTCCGCTCGTCCTTGAAACGCACGCCCCCATAGACATATTCGTTCTCATGCTGGGGACGAACGACCTCTGGACGAGGTTCGGTTTCTCCGCGCAGGACATCGCGGCCTCGTGCATGTCGCTTGCCTGGACGGCTCTCAGGAGCATGTGCGGCCCCGGAGCGGGCGCGCCGGAGATAGTTCTCGTGGCGCCGCCTCATCTCGGCGCGCTTTCGCCGTACATGGGCCTGTTTTTCAGCGGAAGGCAGACAGAATCGAAGAAGCTCGGAAGGGAGCTCGAAAAGATAGCAGAGCTCCTCGGGTGCAGGTTCCTCGATGCGGCCGGGGTGGTAAAGCCGAGCAAGGCCGACGGGGTGCATCTCGACGCCGGGGCGAACCGAAAGCTCGCCGCCGCCGTCGCGGCCGCGATCTCGGGGAAGCCCGCCGGGGCCGAAAAGCCCGCGCGGAAGCGAAATTGAAAAATAGCGCCCGGCATGTATACTGAAATTCCGTTTACCATGCCTGATTCGAACCCGGCAAAAATCTAAAGAATTTTGACCGACAGAGGAGACTTTAATGAGCGAGTGGAAGTTTATAAATCACGGTAACCAGGAGATAGCGCCCTCCAAGAGCAAGAGGGCTGTCTTCATCGGCAGGTACCAGCCGTATCACATGGGGCACGTGAGCCTCGTAAGGCAGAAGCTGGACAAGGGAGTGCCGTGCCTGATAATGGTAAGGGATATCCCGCCCGACCCGAAGAACCCTTTCACGACGGAGCAGACGGTCAGCATGATCGAAAAGTACCACAAGAGCAAGGGCGACGACGTCGTCGTGATGATAATCCCGGACATCGAATCCGTTAACTGGGGGAGGGGAGTCGGATACGAGATGAACGAGTTCACCCCGCCCGACGACATAGGCTTCATATCCGCCACGAAGGTAAGAAATTCGATAGCCGAAGGCAACGACGACTGGAGGCAGCTAGTTGACGAGTCCATACAGGAAGACGTCGTAAAGTACCTGAAAGGCGAGTAACCCGGAGCAGTACTGTAACCTTACGCCCGGGGTTTAGACCGCCCCGGGCCGTTCTCGAGACTTCCCGTCCGGATCGCTCGCGCTTGCGGGAAGAAGCGCGGCCGTGATATTATCGTTTATATACACCCAACGGACGGTGATGTCACGTGGCCGGCGGTAATCACGATCGCGAGGAATGCGGTAAGGAGTTCGGCAGCTTCGCCGAGTTCTACCCGTTTTATCTGAGCGAGCATTCGGACCCCCTGAACAGGCGGCTTCATTTCGCCGGATGCGTGCTCGTGATAGCGTCCGTGCTCTCTGCCGTTATCTTCGGCGAGTGGCTGTTTTTTCTCCTCGCCCCCGTATTCGGATACGGCCTTGCGTGGGTGGGCCATTTCTTCGTCGAGAAAAACAGGCCCGCCACGTTCAAGTATCCCCTCTGGAGCCTCATGGGCGACTGGGCGATGTTCGGGGAGATAGTGACGGGGAAGATAAGGCTGCAGGTGACCGCCGGCGGCCTTTCGTGTCTCTCAGCCGCACATTCCGTATATACAAAAACCGATTACCGGGTAAAATCTAAAAAGCATCTTCGGGGAATCTGCAACCTTATGCCGAAGCTTCTCGTATTTCAGCACGTGGCCCACGAAATACTTGGTACGCTGGACCCTCTGCTCAGGGGATCCGGCTTCAGGATAAAGTACGTTAACTTCGAGCGGTATCCCGATTACGTCCCGATGCTTTCCGGGTACGACGGGCTCATAGTCCTCGGGGGGCCGATGAACGTCGACGAAACGGGGAGGTACCCCTTCCTCAAGACTGAGGTTCGGGTTATAGAAAAGGCCATAGAGTCGGACATGCCCGTCCTCGGCATTTGTCTCGGCTCGCAGCTCATCGCGAAGACCCTCGGCTCCAGGGTCAGGAAGAACCGTGAAAAGGAAATCGGCTGGTACGACGTTACACCGAACACGGAAGGCGCGTCCGACCCGCTGCTTTCGCATTTTTCCGAAACGGAGAAGATATTCCAGTGGCACGGCGACACGTTCGACGTGCCCGGGGGGGGGACGCTCCTGGCTTCGTCCGAGCTCTGCGAGAACCAGGCGTTTCGGTACGGGGACAACGTTTACGGCTTTCAGTTCCACATGGAAGTCGACGAAAGGATGGTCGAGAGGTGGCTCGGCATCCCCGAAAACCGGAAGGAGATAGAAGAAGCGGCCGCTATAGACCCGGAGAAGATAAGAAAAGATACGCCCGTTCACATATCGCGGCTGAAGGAGCTTAGCGACGCATCGTTCGCAGGGTTCGTTAACCTCTTCGGCTTTTCGAAAAAGCGCCTGACCCTGCCTTCGAGGTAGCCCCCGTTATTTGTCCGAGTTCTCGGACGCTTTCCTGGCCGGACGCTGCGGCCTTCCGAATTTCCTGTAGTCCTCGGCGAACTCCCGTAGCTTCTTGTCTACGAGGTAGTTTATTGTCCCCCTCTTGAACTTCCCGCTCTCGCCGCGCTTTCCGGCTTCCTTGCCGGTCAATATCTCGGTCGCCTGCTCTATGGTCTCGACGGGGTAGATGTGGAACTTCCCGGCCTTTATGGCCTCGACCACGCTCTTTTTGAGCATGAGGTTCTTTACGTTCTGAAAGGGTATGACGACGCCCTGCTCGCCAGTGAGCCCCTTGGCCCTGCAGACCTCGAAGAACCCTTCTATCTTTTCGTTGACGCCGCCGATGGGCTGTATCTGGCCCTTCTGGTTGACGGAGCCCGTTATCGCGAGGCTCTGCTTCACCGGCACCCCGGAGAGGCTCGAAAAGAGAACAATGAGCTCGGCTGCCGAGGCGCTGTCGCCGTCTATCATCTCGTACGTCTGCTCGAAGCCGATGCTCGCCGAAAGGCTGAGGGGCACTTTCTGCGCGTAGTTGGAGCCGATGTAGCCGCTCAGTATGAGGACGCCCTTGTCGTGTATGTTGCCGCTCATCCGGGCCCGGCGCTCGATGTTGACGAGGCCCTCGGTGCCCATGTACGTTTCGCACGTGATGCGTGAGGGCTTTCCGAACGCGTAGTCGCCCATGTTGTAGACGGCGAGGCCGTTTATCTGGCCCGTCACCATGCCCTCGGTATCGACCATTATGACGCCCTTGGCTATCGACTCCTGTATCTTCTCCTCGACCATGTTGGACCTGTACACTTTTTCCTCTACCGCCTTCTCTACATGCTCGCGGCGTGTGGAGCCCTCGTCTCCTTCGACCCTCGACCAGTAGTCGGCCTCCTTCAGTATCTTCGTTATCGAGCCGAGCTGCACCGAGAGCTTGTTCTGGTCGCCGGAGAGCCTGGAAGAATATTCGATCACGCGCTCGATGCCGCTCCTGTCGAACGGTTTGAGCCTGTCCCTGTCGCATATGGTCCTTATGAAGCAGGAGTACTGGGAAATAGTCTCGTCGTTTCTTTCGACCACGGAATCGAAGTCGGCCTTTACCTTGAACAGCTTCCTGAAATCCTGGTCGTAGGAATAGAGCATCTGGTACATGTAGGAGTTCCCGGCGAGTATGACCTTGACGTCGAGTTTTATGGGCTCGGGCCTTATGCCGACGGGGCCCGAGAAGCCATACTGCTGGTAGATGTCTTCTATACGGAGCTCCTCGTTTTCTATGGCCTTTTTGAGCGCATCCCAGATGAAGGGATACTTGAACATGTCGAGTATTTCGAGGACGATGTAGCCGCCGTTGGCCTTGGCCAGGGAGCCGGCCTGTATCATCGTGAAGTCCGTGAACATCGCCCCGAACCTCACTTCCTTTTCGATGGAGCCGAAGAGGTTGTTGTAAGTCGGGTTCGTTTCGAAAATGACAGGGGCGCCTTCGGTGAGGGAGTTGTCTATGACGACGTTTACCTTATATTCCGTGAACTGCGGCGAAGGCTGCTGCGGACCTCTCACCATGAAGGGCATCCCCGCCTGGGGAACGTTCTTTTCCGGGAGGAAGATTTCTATATTCTCGAGGATGTTCTTCTGCATCTGGTCGAGGTAGTCTATGACTTTGGGGAAGGACGTGTACTTTTCCCTGAGCGTTTCGATTATCTGCCCGACGGAGAAGAGGGCGACCCTTTTTTCGAGCTCCTTTATCTTCTCGCCGGCGTCGTTTTCTACTTTCCTGGCCGTCTTGAGAGACTCGGCGACGAGGTTGTCTATTTTCTCTTTTCGCGCCTGTATCTCTTCCTTGGTCGCGTCGTCGAGTGTGGCGTAGCTTTCCTGTGTTACCGGCTTTCCTTCGACGAGGGGGATGGTGATTATACCCGTCGGGGAGAACTGCACCTGTATCTGGTTTTCGGCCCCTTTCTTCTGGAGCTCCTCGAAGAGGTTGTTCTTTTTCCTCTGGAACTCGTTCATTACGTTCTGACGCTGCTCTTCGAACTCCTTGCTCTCGAACGCCCTCGGGATATCCGTTTTCAGGACCTGGAGGAACTCGTCCATGTCCTTCTTGAAGACCTTCCCCCTGCCGGTCGGGAGGTCTATGGCCCTGGGTTCGTTCGGGTTCTGGAAGTTGTAGACGTAGCACCAGTCCCCCGGGGTGGGTTTTTCTTTCGCAACCCTGTCGAGGATGGTTTCGATCGTTGTCGATTTCCCTACGCCGGTCGGCCCCGCGAGGTAGATGTTGTACTCGCTGTACTCCATCCCGAGCCCGAACATTATGGCGTCCACGGCCCTTTTCTGACCGATGAAATCCTCGCAGGGCCTGAGGTCGTCGGTGGATTCCACGTTTAGGGAGCCCAAATCACAGACACGGTAAACCTGGGAAGCCTTCAGCTCCTGAACCTTTCGCATTTCATCCCCCCTTTTTGAACCTTGTTATTTACGTATTTTACCTCTACGGGTCAAAATCAACTATACCCAATCCTTCCGTTCTGAAAAACCCTGTAGAACTATTCCCGGGCCGCCGGGCTACGGGTGTATAAACGAGCCCCCCGGGACGTGTATCTCGCCGGAAGCATGCGATTGTCTTGACTTTTTTCCCCTTACGTGTTGCAATAACTGTGGCTTTTCGGACCGTCGCAGCCTGGATTACGATTCCGAAATGCGCACGATACGGTCGTTATCGTCCGGAGCCGTAATTAAAAAAATCACGCAGGCCTGCCTGCGCTTATCGGGGGGGACGACAGGCGACTCGCCTGTTCCATTAATCCAGACAGGACGCCGCTGCCGGCGGGAAGCGGCCTCGTATAAAACCATGACGAATATGAAGAGCTTTACCCTGCTTGCCTCGCTGCTCCTGCTTTTTGTCTTTCAGTCCTGTGCGTCAAAGAACCCTGACTATAGCGGGGCTTCCGGTGCGGACATCCTCTTTCCCGTCGAGCGGGATTTCGAATGGGGGTTCATAAACCGTTCGGGCGATCTCGTGATCCCTTACAAATACGAGGGGGCGGTGGATTTTTCGGAGGGGAGGGCGCTCGTAAAGAAGGACGGCAAGTGGGGCTATATAAACGAGTTCGACATCATGGTCATAACCCCGCAGTTCGAGGAGGCGCACGAATTTTCGGAAGGCCTCGCGCACGTCAAGATAGACGGCAGGTACGGCTACATAGACAGGGTGGGGAAGATAGTCGCCGAGCCCGAGTTCGAGAAGGCCGAGCCTTTTTCGGAGGGGCTTGCCAGCGTGAAGATAAACGGCAGGTGGGGGTACATAGACAAGACGGGGCGGATGAAGATAGAGCCGCGTTTCGAGAGGGCGTTCAGCTTTTCGGACGGCCTCGCGCTAATCGTCGAGGACGGAGAGGGCGGTTTTATAAAGAAGAACGGCGACGTATTCATAGAGCCGAAGTACGACTGGGCCGAGGGTTTCTCCGAAGGGCTCGCGTGCGTCGCGGCGGACGGGCGGTACGTCTACATAGACAGGTTCGGCGAGGTGAAGCTGAAAACGGACTTCGACGGCGCGAGGCACTTCAAGGAGGGGGCGGCCGCCGTTACGAAAAGGGAGAAGCAGGGCTTCATCAACAAGAGCGGGCTGATTATCGTCCCCATCGAATACGACCAGGTCGGGGATTTCTCCGAGGGGTACGCCAGCATGAGGGTGGGGCCGAAGTGGGGGTTCGTCAACAAGCGGGGCGAGGTTGTCGTGGAGCCCCGGTTCCACACGGCCGTAAGCTTTTCGGGCGGGCTCGCCATAGTCGAGCTCGGGAACGGCAAGTGGGCATACATCAACAGGAAGGGCGAGTTCGTCTGGAGGTCGGACGAGGTTAAATAAAGCCCTCCGCTAGCCCGTTTCCATGCCGCGGGCTTCTTCTTCCTTCATTTCCACTTCTTTTACGGTCTTCCGGGCAGGCGGTTTTATGAGCCATGCGGTCGATCCCAGAATGAGCGTTATCCCGAGGAGCGTTATCAGCTCTATCGCGTATCTGAATACGAGGATGTCGTATCCCGCCGAGAAGCCGACCTTTATAAACCCCGCCGCCGAAACGCCCGGGGCTTCGCCTATTGCGAACGCCTTCGTCATAGCGAGCTGGCCCACGGTGCCGAATACCCCCACGCCGGCGAGCATCAGCAGGTTCTTTGTCTCCGACATGAACGAGAGATCGAAATCCTTTCCGAGGGCGAATATGAGAACGAGGCACGTGAGCGACGCCGTGCCGGCGAAGTGCGTCACTATGACGCGCGGGTCGAGCCCGCGAAGCTTCCTGAGGATTATCATCACGACGGCCCCGGCGAGCGCGCCGTAAAGCGCGGCGAGGCCCGCGATGCTCCCGTTGCCTATGTGCGTGTGCTCGACGAGAACGACGCCGATCATGCCCATGACGATGGAGACCCATATTCTCTTCCCCGCCGCCTCGCCGAGAAGATAGCCCGCGAGGAGCGCAACCCATATCGGCTTGGTCTCGGTTATCACGGCGACGTCCGAGATGGGGAGACGCGTAAGCGCGTAGAATGTCGCCACCATGGCCGAGCAGCCGACGAAGCTCCTTAGCCAGAGAAGCGGCCTGTTGAGCACTATGGGGGTAATGCCGGCGCGCAGCGTGAGGATTAGGGCGAAGACGAACGAAAGGAACATCCGGAGGAACGCCAGTATGAGCCAGTCGCATTCCTTCCCGAGGGCGTGGATGAGCGCGGCCATTGTCGCGAAGTCGAAGCCCCCCAGGACCATCCAGAGTATGGCCTTGTTGTCGGGCGAGCCGAGGAAGCGGGTGAATCTGGTCGAGTTCATATTTTAAAGACTGTTTCTCCGTCCCGGTTCCCTGCTCTTTCAGCGCCCCGGCTCGGTGAGCACGCGTGATGGTAGGGGGTCACAAGGGGATTTCCCAATATTGTACCAGATGTATTTACGGATAATGGAGAGTGGGAATGCGTACCGGAAAGCCCGGGGCTATCCGGCGCTTTTCAGGAGCCCGTCGTGTTTTTTCAGGAACTCGAGCGCGATTTCGTTGAATTCATCCGGCTTTTCGATGGGCGGCGCGTGTCCGCAGTCTTTTAGAATAACGAGGGCCGAGCCTTTTATTTTCTCGCGGAGCTCCCTCGCGTATTTGGGCGGGATCAGGATATCTTCCTCGCCGCTTATGATGAGCGTCGGGGCCTTTATGCCCGACACCCAGTCCCTGAGATCGTGCGCCGCGCTTGCACGGGAGAGGTTTACGAGAGTCCTCACCGGGTTGTTTATGATGTTGGTCTCCCTCATGGCGAGGAGTTTTTCGAGGTTCTTTTCGGTGAACGATTCGGAAAAGAGCCAGGGGAGGGCGACGTCGTACCTGAGCCCGCTTCCGCCCGCCTCGGCCGCCTTTATCCACGACTCTATAGTCAGGCGGAGGAGCGGCTTTACGTGTGAGGATGTGTCGGTGAGGACGAGCGCGCCGAGCTTATCGGGATATAAGAGCGCGAAGTGCTGCGCGATCATTCCCCCGTTGGAGAGCCCGGCGACGTGAGCCCTGTCGATTCCGAGGGCGTCCATGAGCCCTGACAGGTCCTCGGCGTGCATCTTCTGTGAATAGGGCCCGTCGGGCTTGTCGGACGCCCCCTGCCCCCTGCAGTCGTATCTAAGCACGGTATAGCGTTTGCCGAACGGGGCCACCTGAAAGAGCCATCCGTTAAGATCCATCGTGAGCCCGTTTATGAAAACGACGACGGGCCCCGAACCCGAGAGCTCGTAGTTGAGGCTTATCGAATCTACTTTTATTCTCGGCATTTCGGAGTCATGCCCCGGGGGCGTCTTTGTAGAGGTCCCTGAGGTCGTTTATCACGTAGTCGGGTTTTATATCCGAGCCGGCGATATCCTCTCTTTTCGTCGAGCCCGTGAGCGTGAGTATCGTTATTATACCGGCCCTCTTGCCGCCGGTGATGTCTGTGTCCAGCCTGTCGCCGATTATGACGAGCCTTTTTTTATCCCTGTGGAGGTGCTCGGCTAGGGCGACCTCGAACATTATGGATTCGGGCTTTCCGACCGTTACGGCCGTTTTGCCCGACGCGACCTCTATGCAGGCGAGTATGGCCCCCGTGGCAGGTATGAGGCCTTCGGGGCTCGGGTAGAACGGGTCCCTGTTGGTCGCGTAGAAGCTGGCGCCGTTTCTTACGGCTATGGTGGCGGTCTTCATCTCGCCGTAGTGGAAATCTGGATGCCCGCCGACTATAACGAAGTCGGCATGATAGGCCTCTTCCCCCTCGACCACGGAAAGCCCCGTGAGGGCTATCTCTTCCTTGAGCGAGCCGCTGCCGACTACGTATGCCTTCATGCCGCCGACGTCGCCGTGTACGGATTTTATGTGATGGGCGAGCGCCATGCCGGACGTTATGACGTCTTCCGGCACCGTCTCGACGCCGAGCTCCCGGAGCCTTTCGGAATATCCGTGTGCGGTTCGCTTCGGGTCGTTAGTGATGAATATGACGGATTTGCCGTCGTCCCGGAGTCTTTTAATGGTTTCCCCGGCGCCGGGAGTGGGGCGGCCGCCTATGTAAACGACACCGTCGAGGTCGAGTAGGAGGCAGTCGAAAAGGTCGGCGAGTTTCATCTGTCTTAAGGTGTTCCAGGTGTACCGACGGCGTTATCGGCGGCGAGCACGGGATGAGCCGATCGGTCATCCCCATATGTGTTTCTTGAGCTCTTCCTGCTTGTCGTCGTCGGACTCTTTTTTGAAGAGCGATATAACCTTGTTGTAGTCGTCCTGGGCTATTTCGACCCCCATGATATTGAGCACGTCGACGGCGGCCTGCCTGTAGCCTTCGTAGAATTCCTCGACCTGCCCCGCGGCGCGCACTGTCTGTACGTCCAGGTGAAGGGCTATGGCCGCGAATTCCATGGGAACGCTCTTGTCGATTTCGAGCTCGTAGCCTTCGAGCTGTCCCTGAAGAAGGTAGCTTTTCCAGGCTTCTATTATTTTGTCTATCTCTTCTTTTTTCATCGAAAATTCCGGTTTGTAAGTTATTGGTAACCTTGATAAATTATATATCACGGAGAAGTTTTTTCAAATCCTGACGGCGGAACGGCCCCCGGGAGGGAGCCGGGCGGGTTACTGATTTCTGTTCTTCAGGAGCTTGCTTGCGACGATGATGTTGTCCCTTCCGGCCGCTTCGGCGATCTTGACGGCCTCCATGAGCGTGACTTTGTCCGAGAGCGTCGCGAGCTTGAGCAGCATCGGGAGGTTGACGCCCGAAATAACCTCGATGTTGTTTTCGTCGAGGAAAGTCAGGCTGATGTTGGACGGCGTGCCCCCAAACATATCCGTCACGAGGAGGATTCCGTCGTTGCCCTTGACCTTCTTGATCGCGGTTTTTATTTCCTGTTTGAAGCTCTCGAATTCCCTGTCGGGATCGAGACAGACCCCTTCCATCTTCACCGAGGGGTTCGACGAGAGTACGAAGTTCACGGCGGATATCAATTCCTTGGCGAGCTCTCCATGAGTTACCACTACTATACCGACCATAACGGCTCTCCTTAGTTCTTTGTGATGTCCCTGTGCCTCGTGACCGGCGACAGGCGCTCGAAATATCGAGACAGCTCGTTTGCGAGTACGACCGACCTGTGCTTCCCTCCCGTGCATCCGAGAGCGATCGTGAGATATGCCTTGCCTTCCTTCTCGTATCTCGGTATGAGGAATTCGAGGAAGTCGGTCAGCTTCTTCATGTATTCTTTCGTATCTTCCTTGCCGAGTACGAAATCCCTTATCTTTTCGTCGAGCCCCGTCAGATCCTTAAGCTCGTCTATAAAGAACGGGTTAGGCAGGAACCTGACGTCGAAGATCATATCCGCATCATAAGGATATCCGTGTTTATATCCGAACGACAGGATGTTTATCTGGAGCTTGTTGGTGTCGGACCTCTCGTACCTGCCCTTTATGACCTCTTTAAGCTGGTGAACGTTGAAATCTGATGTGTCGATGGTGAAGTCGGACAGGGACTTCAGGTCCTTCAGCATTTTTCTTTCCCTGGTTATGCCCTCGGCGATACTGCCGTTCACGGAAAGGGGGTGCCGTCTCCTGGTCTCTTTGTATCTTTTCTGGAGGACGTTGTCCGAGGAATCGAGGAAGATGAGATCGAGCGGATACCCCTTATCCCTTAGCTCTTTTATTTCCTCCGGCGCCCGGTTGAAGAATACTCCTTCCCTCGCATCGACGGCGAGGGCGACCTTGTTTATATCCCCTTTGGAGCTCTCGCAGAGCTCGATGAACTTTGGCAGAAGGGCGAGCGGAAGATTATCGAGGCAGTAATATCCGAGATCCTCCAGAACGTTCATGGCCGTACTCTTGCCGGAGCCTGAAAGGCCGCTTATTATCACGAGACTCGTCATCCGAAATACCTTATGGTCAGTAAAAAAGACAGCCGCGCGTCAGTTGTCGAACAATTGAACAGGGCGGCCTCCGCTCTGCTTTAATAATTGATTTCTGGCTGCGACTTCTATTATAGTGGACGTGTTTCTGCCGGGGCTTACCGGGATTACGAGATGGGGGAGGTCGATGCCGAGTATGTTATAGGTACTCGTTTCGATTCCAAGCCTGTCGTATTCGGTATCGGGATTCCATTGAACGAGCTCAATTACCATGTCTATCTCCCTCTTCTCCATAACCGATGTAGTCCCGAACAGGTCTTTTATGTTAATTATACCCACACCCCTTATCTCCATGAGGTGTTTTATGCGCTCGGGCCCGTTTCCGACGAGGCGCTCGGGCCCGACTTTTCTTATTTCGACTATGTCGTCTGAAATGAGTTTAGAACCTCTCAGTATTAAGTCAAGGGCGCATTCGCTTTTGCCTATGCCGCTTTTCCCGAGGAGGAGAACACCGAGCCTGTGTATGTCCATGAGGACCCCGTGTGCGGTGGCGAAGGGGGCGAGGCGCACCTCCAGTATTTCCTGGAGCATGGAAATCAGCTTCCCGGTGTAGAGCTTAGTCGAGAAGAGGGGGATGCGGTGCTTTTCGCACGCCTCGAGGAATTTTTCGTCGGGCGTGAGGTCGCGCGTGACTATAAAGCAGGGGACGTCCTGGGACATGAGGCTCTCGGTGACGTTCTTTTTCTCGGCCGCGGTTAATCTGTCGAAGTAGGCGATCTCGGTCTTCCCGAGTATCTGGACGGTGCCTTTGTCGAGCTTGAGGTCGGCGTCGAGGAGCTTGAGCCCGGGCTTTTGTATCCTGTCGGAGGATATGACGCGCCGGAGACCCTTTTCGCCGGTGAGTATATCTATTTCGAGCTTCTCCCCCCAGCTTTTAAGGAGCTCTCCTACCCGGAGAGCGTTTACCGTGTCAGAGTTTAGCATCTTCCAGAATTATCATCTCGTATATTTCGTCGCGGCTCTCGGATTTCATCAGCCTCGACCTGAGATCTGCGTTACGGAATATCTTCGAGATGCGGGCGAGGAGCTGTATGTGCGTGCCCGACGAGTGTTCCGGCGCTATGAGCGCTATGAAGAGGTGTGTCGGCTTGGTGTCGAGGGAATCGAAATCTACCCCTTTTTCGCTCCTTCCGAAAGCGGCTATCGTGCTCGTGAGCCCGCTCAGCTTGGCGTGGGGGATGGCCACTCCGGAATCGACCGCAGTGCTGCAGAGCTTCTCGCGCTCCATGAGCACCTCGACCAGCCTTTCGTCGTTTATGTTCGGATATACTTCGGATATGGTTCCGGCAAGCTCGCTGATGACCTCGGGCTTGGACTCCGCCCTGAGGTCGGGGATTACCGCTTTTTTTTCCAGAACGTCTGATAGTTTCATTGCGTCGCCGCCCGGCTCAGGGCTCGACGAGTGTGATTTGCCCGTCGTTGTCTACGTAAAGCACGTTCATGTCACTGGTTGCGCTGTTGCGGAAAGCGACCACGCTTTCCCCGGACGCGCTCAGCTGGAGAAAAGCTTCCTCGACCGTCATGAGCTTTCGCGAAAGCTTGCGGACCTTGACGCCGGATATGTCGGCCGTGCTCCTCTCGGGAGATTCGGCCGCTGGCGATGCTTCGCCCAGGGTTCTGGGCGAGACCCTTCTTTTGGCCGTAATCTTCTTATCTGTTTCTTTTTTCAGCTTGGCTATTATGGTGTCGACTGCGCCGTCTATGGCCGCGAGCATCTCGGTCGTTTCGAACGTGCTCGCCGTTTTAAGTACCTTGCTGTTTATCGTGATTTCGGCGTTGTCCCTGAACTTTTCGGTCCAGAGAACGAATTTCACGGTCGACTCTTCGTCGGATTTAAGGTATTTCTCAATTCTTTTGGATTTTTTAAGTGCGTAGGCCTTGAGCTTTTCGGGGTTCAGGTTGTCTGCCAGGTGTCTAGTAGTTACCGTTACTTTCATCTCGCTTTTTTGCTCCTGCTCTTGCTGAAGATGAAGGTATTTTAAGTGCTTTTCTGTACTTTGCAACAGTCCTTCGCGCTACTTTCACATTTTTCCTCTCGAGGATCTTCGAGATGTCCTCGTCGGAGTAGGGGCTGCCGGGAAGCTCGTCGGCGACTATTTCTCTTATCATGGATTTTACCCTCTCGTAGGAAATTTCCTTTCCGTGAGAGGTCTCGATTTTCCTCGAAAAGAGTGATTTGAGCTCTATGGTCCCCTGAGGCGTCTGTATATAGCGCCTGCTGGTGATGCGGCTGACCGTCGATTCGTGGACGCCGACCGACTGTGCGACGTCCTTCAGGATAAGCGGCTTTATATAGTCCTTACCGTGCTCGAAGAAATCCCTTTGCACCTCGACTATCTTCGAGATTATTTTCTTTACGGCGGCCTCCCTTTCGTCGAGGCACTTCATTATCCTCTGGGCGGCCTCTATCTTTTCCTTTATGAACTGTTTCGCTTCGGGGGGGAGGCTCTTCTCTTTCTTTAAAAGCGATCTGTAATAGCTGCTTATCCTAACCTTCGGGAAGTCCCTGTTGAGCTGGACCTGAAGCTCGTTCCCTATCTTGTACACGTAAAAATCGGGGACGATGTACTTCTCGGTGTCCTTCTGGTAAAAGGGCCTCCCCGGCCTGGGTTCGAGCGAGGATATGACGGACAGGGCTTCTTTCACTTCTCCGGGCGTGCATCCTAGGCCCGCGGCCATTTTCTGAATGTCGGTGTCTTCGAGCTCTTCGAGGTAGCCGTCGATTATCCTGATTTCGAGCCCGTCTTCTTTGTATCCGAGGTCGAGCGCCTGGATCCTGAGGCATTCCCCGAGGCTCCGGGAGCAGGCTCCCGTCGGGTCGAACGTCGTCTGGATTACGGCAAGGACTTCTTCTATCTCGCTCCTCAGCTCGCCGAGGTCGAGTGAGCCCGCAGCGCCGCCGTCGGGGCCGTCCCCGTTGGAGGCCGCAGAGTCCGCGCCGTGCTCCTGGAGATAGAGCTCCAGTATTTCGTCCACGTCTATTTCGAGATATCCGTCCTCGTTCGTGTTGCCGATTATGACAGATGCGATTTGCTTTTCCCCGGGCAGGAGGTCGGATACTTCGAGCTGCCATCTGAGGTGGTCGTTGAGGGAGTCGGCCGACGTGACCCGGCTCTCCCAGGGCTGCTCGTCCTCGCCGCCGCCGTCGAGCTCTCTCGACGAATAATGGGGCATGTCGTCGTCACCGCCGAGAAGCCTTTCCCCGCCGAGGCTCCCGAGGTCGAAATCCTCTTCGCCGGAGTCGCTTTCGGTTTTGTCGGACGGCTCGTCGTTCTCTTCGAGTGTGGGGTTTTCGATGAGCTGCTCTTCGAGGTAATCCTTGAGCTCGAGCGTCGTCATCTGTATGAGCTTTAGGAAGAGCTGAAGCTCCTGGGTAAGAATCAGGCGCTGCTGAAGGACCTGTCTCTGGGACGTAGTCTGGCTTAAATTAGTGCTCATGCTTGACCCTGACTATTAAAAACAATAACCCCATTCAAATTCTATGCCAAATGTTTATATTCTACAAGGAGAATATCTATTTGTCTAAAATCGGCGGGGGTTTTTGCCCGAACCGAAGCGCCAGAAACCGCCCCGGTTCGGCGTTTCGGGCCGGACAGGATATAATTTATGGACGGCCCTACGGCCGGGGTATCGATATGGAAATTCAGGGTCCGGGAAAGATAGTGATCATGGCCGGCGTCGTTCTGACTGCCGTCGGCGTCCTCATGCTGATCGCGCCGAAGCTGCCTTTCATAGGCAAGCTGCCCGGGGATTTTTACTTCAAAAAGGCCGGCGTGTCGTTCTATTTCCCGCTCGCGACGTCCGTAATCGTGAGCATCGTTCTCTCAATTCTCCTGAGCTTTTTTTTCCGGGGGAAATAATGTGCCGGCCGGTCAGTGGGGCTGCGAAGGAATGGCCCACGCCCTTTCCCTGGCCATTTTTTCTTCGTACTTCTCTATCGAGTCCTCGCTCCTGAGCGTGAGGGATATGTCGTCCAGCCCTTCGAGAAGGGTCTTCTTTTTAAACGGGTCTATGTCGAAGCCGATGCTGAGCCCTTCGCCGTCGGAGATGGTTTGCGTCGGGAGGTCGACGGTAAGCGAGTAGCCCCTTTTCGCCGCCGTCTTCTCGAAGAGCTTCTTCACGTCCGCCTCGGGTAGAGCTATGGGCAGAATGGAATTTTTGAAGCAGTTGTTATAGAAGATATCGGCGAAGGAGGGGGCGATGATCACCCTGAAGCCGTATTCGCGGAGCGCCCACGGAGCGTGCTCGCGTGAGCTTCCGCTCCCGAAGTTCTGCCCGGCGAGGAGTATGCTGGCGCCGGCGAGGTGCGGCTGGTTGAGCTCGAAATCGGAATTGAGCGAGCCGTCTTCGAGGTATCTCCAGTCGAAAAAGAGGAATTCCCCGAAGCCCGTCCTTTCGATCCTCTTTAAGAACTGTTTCGGTATTATCTGGTCCGTATCGACGTTCATCCTGTCGAGAGGGGCTACTACCCCGGTTATTTTTACGAGCGGCTCCATGATTGTTGCTCCTTCTTTTCTATCGTTATTAGAGTTCCCTGTCGAGGTCCCAGTCCCTGATGTCGACGAAACGGCCTTCTATCGCCGCCGCCGCAGCCATCTGAGGGCTTACGAGGTGGGTTCTCCCGCCCTTGCCCTGCCGTCCCTCGAAGTTCCTGTTGGAGGTGCTGGCGCATCTCTCGCCCGGCTCGAGGATGTCGGGGTTCATGCCTAGGCACATGCTGCATCCCGATTCCCTCCACTCGAACCCGGCCTCCTTGAATATCCTGTCGAGGCCGAGCTTTTCCGCCTGGAGCTTCACGAGCTGTGAGCCGGGAACGACCATTGCTTTTACCGTAGACGCGACCTTCTTTCCCTTTACAACTTTCGCAGCTTCTGTGAGGTCCTGTATGCGGGAATTGGTGCACGAGCCTATGAAAACCCTGTCCAGTTTTATGTCCTCTATAGGGGTGTTCGGCTCGAGGCCCATGTATTCGAGGGCGCTTATCGTAGCCTTCCGGTTGTTCTCGTCGTCCATGGCGTCGGGATCGGGCACGCGTCCCGTGATGTCGATAACCATGCCGGGGTTTGTCCCCCAGCTTACCTGGGGCGCCATGCTGCCGGCGTCGAGGATTATGCTCTTGTCGAATCTCGCGCCTTCATCCGTCCTTAGCTCTTTCCAGCTCTGGACGGCGGCGTCGTAGTCCGGGCCCTTGGGGGCGTATCTCCGCCCCCTGATATATTCGAACGTCTTTTCGTCGGGGGCTATCATGCCCGCGCGGGCCCCGGCCTCGATGGACATGTTGCAGATGGTCATTCTCTCTTCCACCGTCAGGTCTTCGATCGCCTGGCCCCTGTATTCGACGACGGTTCCCGTCGCTCCCGCCGTGCCTATATGGCCGATGATGCTGAGTATTATGTCCTTTGCGGTTACGCCGTAGCCCCTTTTGCCCTCGATCCTGACCTCAAATTCCTTGGGACGGGTCTGCCTGAGACACTGGGTCGCCAGGACGTGCTCGACCTCGCTCGTCCCTATGCCGAAGGCGAGCGCGCCGAAGGCGCCGTGGGTAGAGGTGTGGCTGTCGCCGCAGACTATCGTCAGACCCGGCTTCGTGAGGCCGAGCTCGGGGCCGATGACGTGCACGATGCCCTGCATATCGCTGTTTATGTTGAGGCCGAAGAGGGTGACGCCGAAGTCTTCGCAGTTCTTGACGAGGACGTCTATCTGCTGGGCCGAGATCGGGTCTTCGATCGGAAGCGCCCTGTTTGTCGTCGGTACGTTGTGGTCCATCGTCGCGTAGGTGAGGTCGGGCCTTCTGACCTTGCGCCCGGAGAGCCTGAGGCCCTCGAAGGCCTGGGGCGATGTTACCTCGTGCACGAGATGAAGATCGATGTAAAGGAGCGTCGGCTGTCCTTCCTGCTCCTCTACTACGTGCTGTTCCCATATCTTATCGAAAAGCGTTCTGCCTGCCATGTCTTTTCCCTACCTTGGATGATACAGACTAGTAAAATTATACATTTCAAATCGGCCCCTGCGTAACTCCCGGAACGCCGGGGGACGTACATCCTTAAAATAATTACGTATTGCGGCTTATCAAGGCCCGGGCCGAACGGCTCCCGGTTATACCCTGAACGCCTTTCTCCCCGGGAATACGGCCTCGCTTCCGAGCTCTTCCTCAATCCTCAGGAGCTGGTTGTATTTCGCTATGCGGTCGCTCCTGGAGGCCGAGCCCGTTTTAATCTGCCCGGAGTTGGCAGCGACCGCTATGTCCGCTATGGTCGAATCTTCCGTCTCGCCCGACCTGTGGGATATTATATAAGTGTAGCCGGCCTTGTCCGCCATGCGTATGGCCTCGAGGGTTTCGGTGAGCGAGCCTATCTGGTTCACCTTGACGAGTATGGAATTCCCGACGCCTTCTTTTATCCCTTTTTCGAGCCGTTTCGTGTTGGTTACGAAGAGGTCGTCCCCCACGAGCTGGACCTTCCCGCCGAGCTCGTCCGTGATCATCTTCCAGCCCTCCCAGTCGTCCTCGGCGAGCGGGTCTTCGATGGATATGATCGGGTACTTCGTAATCCATTCCGCGTAAAGCGCTATGAGCTTGTCCTTGGCGAGCTTCTTGCCCTCGACACTGTACTTGCCGTCTTCGAGGAATTCGCTCGACGCGACGTCGAGCGCGATCGCCACGTCTTTTCCGAGCTTGTAGCCGGACCTGGAAACCGCTTCGGATATGCACTCGACGCCTTCTTCGTTCGACTTCAGGTTAGGCGCGAAGCCCCCCTCGTCGCCGACGGAGGTGGAATAACCCTTTTTCTTCAGTATGGCTTTTAAGTTGTGAAATACCTCGACCCCGGCCCTTATCGCATCCGAGAAGCTCCCGAAGCCGACGGGGACTATCATGAATTCCTGAAAGTCGAGGTTGTTGTCGGCGTGGGCCCCGCCGTTGATTATGTTCATCAGCGGGACGGGAAGTGTGTTGGCGGATATCCCGCCGAGGTATCTGTAGAGCGGGATGCCGAGGGAATCCGCCGCCGCACGCGCCGAGGCAAGCGATACACCGAGTATGGCGTTCGCGCCGAGCTTCGACTTGTTCGGAGTGCCGTCGAGGTCTATCATCAGGCGGTCTATCTCGCCCTGGGACGAAGCGTCGAGCCCTATGAGCCTGGGAGCGATTTTTTTATTTACATTGTTTACGGCCTTTTGTACGCCCTTCCCGAGGTATCTGTCCTTTGCCCCATCCCTGAGCTCCACGGCCTCGTGCTCTCCCGTGGATGCGCCCGAGGGGACGGCGGCCCTCCCGAAGGACCCGTCGTCGCACCTTACGTCCACTTCTATCGTCGGATTCCCCCTCGAATCCAGTATCTCTCTCGCCCTGACTGAATATATGGTGGCCAAGTCTCAAGCCCTCCGGGTGATGTGGTTTCGGATAAGGGAAATTACCACAGGAGTTTACGCCAATCAAATCGGTTAAAATTATATATAGCCGGAGGGTGTCCCTATATGTGCCCCGGCGGATTTACACGGTCGATACAATGGGGACGGCCCTTATGTCCCGGGTTCTGCTGTTTTCTGTTGGAAATAGGGCGGGGGTTCGGTAAAATTCATGCTTTAAAATCACGAGGTCGAGGGAAAAGCTATATGGGATTCATATCCGTACTTAAAAGAAGGTGCAGTGCTTCGGTTTTAGTCTTGGTTTTATTCGTGGTTGCATGCGCTGTCGGCGACGAAAATCATCCTGGTACCATAGACGACCTCAGCTCCGACACGCTTGCAAGGCTTCTCCTCTGGACGGCGCCCGGAGACAACGGGAACAGCGGCAGGGCCACCATATACTTCCCGAGATACTTAGAAACAGAAGAGGTGGAGGAGCTGCTCGGCGTTCCATCCCTGGACGGCGTTCCCTTTATAGAGATAGAGGAGACGGTGAGGAATAATTTCGACATAGCGACGCAGGTGCCGGACTTCGATCAGCCCGAGAAAGCCGGCTCGCCGGAGATCTTCCTCGTGCCAAGGATAGATATAACGGGGTCTACCGAGTATTACTTCGCGGTACGCACCAACGACGAGGTGGGGAGCTCTTCCCAGCCGTCAAACGTGACGTCGATAACGACCGGGATTCAGAACCTGAGATATGTGAGCTCGGACCCCGGGAGCTGTCTCGGAACGGGCATCTCCGCCGGTAACTATAACGGCGACAGGACCACGAACGAGCAGGGGTTTACCGTCAGCATCAACGACTACGCGATAGGCGACCCGTGTCTCGGGCGAGTGTATATCTTTTACGGACAGAACAACCTTACTGAGAACGGAAGCGGGGTAATCGACGTATCCACCGCGGACGTCACGATCATCGGCCCCGAGGGGCAGGACTTCGGCGCCGCGCTCGCGACCGCGTCCCACTTCGAGAGCGACCCGAGGGCGCTTGAGCTCGTGATAGGGGCGCCGGCGTTCGACAACGGCAGGGGCAAGGTTTACGTCGTTTTCGGAAGCCTCGAATTCCCGAGCGTCGTAGACCTCACGGACGGGAGCGTCGAGCACATAGAGATAGAAGGCGAAAACCAGGGGGACAATTTCGGGCTGACGCTCCAGGACGGCGTGGGAATACTCAACGGAAGGGGCGTCATGATGGTGGGAGCGCCGTTTTTCAATGCGGCCACGGGAAAGGTATACGTCTTCAAGGGCCCCGACCTCAGCAAGACCAGCGTGAACCAGGCGGCGTCCGTGGCGCACGCCACGTTCACGGGACCGCAGGCGGATGGATTCTTCGGGTTCTCCATGGCCGTCCTGGGCAGGATAGATTCCAGCAGCTACGACGAGTTCGGCATAGGCGCGCCAGGGCTCGGAAGGGCGTACCTGTTCCGCGGGAAAAATAGCCTCAACAGCATAAATCTCGCGACCGACACCACCTCGGATACGCTTCTCCTGCAGGGCAGCGCCGCGGACAGCTTCGGATTCAGCATTTCGGGCGACGGGGACGTCGACGGGCAATTCAACGAGAACGGTCAGGTCAGCAACAGCAGGCCGGACGTCGTCGTCGGCGCGCCCGGTGCAAACGGCGACACGGGGGCCGCTTTTCTCTACTCGGGCCAGGTGCTGAGGGAAGCCTTCGAGAACGGCGATCCGATCACTATAGAAACGGAGCTCTCGGGCTCCGTGCCCGGAGAGCAGTTCGGCTCTGCGGTAGCGATCTTTCCGAACCTTACACCGTCGGCCCAGGTCAGAAACCGCGATACGGCGAACGTCCTCATATTCGAAGACAGTAACGCCGACATAGCGGTCGGCGCGCCCGGGAGTAACCACGTTTACGTCTTCTTCGGGCAGGAGAACATGCCGGCCTTTCTGACAACGGGCGATGCGAACATGACCATTAACGGGCCCGAGGGGGAATCGCTGTTCGGCTCTATCATAATCGAGATGTACGATATAAACGGCGACGAGATTGACGATATGGGCGTCGGAAGCGGCGGCTCGGTAAACATTTACTACTGAGCCCGGGGCCCGGTTTCAGGCTGCGGTCCGCCGGACCAGACGCAGGAGCTACTCGTATCGGAGGGCCTCGATGGGGTCGAGCCTGGAGGCCTTTCTCGCGGGATATATACCGAAGAATATTCCTATAAGGGCGGCGAATCCGAAGGATAAAAGGACGGACCCGGGGGAGATTACGGTCTCCCATCCCGTAAGCGACGACGCGATTTTCGAGCCCGCGATTCCCGCCGCTATTCCTATCACGCCGCCCGTGAGCGAAAGCAGTATGGCCTCTATCAGGAACTGGACCATTATGTCCTTCGGCCTGGCCCCGACCGCCATTCGTATGCCGATTTCTCTCGTCCTCTCGCCCACGGACACGAGCATGATGTTCATGATGCCTATGCCGCCGACTATGAGCGATATCGAGGCTATGCTGCCGAGAAGGACGGTCATGATGTCCGAGATGTTGAATATCCTCTGAATGATTCCGAATTGTGAGCGGAGGTAGAAGTTGTCTTCGTCGCCGGGCCTCAAGTTGTGCCTTTCTCTCAGCAGCTGCCTTATCTCGGATTCGGCCGCCGGTATGTCGCCGGGGGCGTTCACCGAAACGGATATGGTTTCGAGGCTGTTAGAGCCGAGGATTCTCTTCTGAAACGTGGTGTAGGGTATTATGACGACGTCGTCTTGGTCGCGCCCGCCCGTAGTCTGGCCGAGGGCTTCCATAACGCCTATGACCTTGAACGAGTTCTTTCCGATCCTGACCGTCTCGCCGACGGGGTTTCTATAGCCGAAGAGGTTGGAGACGACTGTCGCCCCGAGGACGCATACGTTCTCGGCGCCGGCGACGTCTTCACGGTTGAAGAATACCCCCGTTTCGGGGTACCAGTCGTTAATGAATACGAACTCGGGTGAGGTGCCGACGACCATGGTGAAGAAGTCCCTGTTCCCCCATACGACCTGCTCGGGGTTGTCTATCATGGGGGCGACGTGGCTGACGATCGAAAGATCCCTTATGGCGTCCGCGTCGTCCGTCGTGAGCGTGATGGCGCTCTCCTGGACCCCTACGCCCCTCTTGCCGGGGTTCACTATGAGGGATTTCCCGCCGAGGCTGGTGAGCTGCCTTTCTATCATGAGGTTTGCGCCCTGGGTGAGGGCGACAAGGGAGATGACGGCCGCGACGCCGATTATTATGCCGAGTGTGGTGAGTATTGAGCGGACCTTGTTTGTCCTTATGGCCCTCGACGATACCTTAAGCGCTGCGGTGATGTTCATTGTCTATCTTCCGGCTCTTTGACCCCGGGCTTTATTTCCCGCCGTCGTTGAGCCTTTCCTCGGAGACGTTTCCGTCCTTGAATACTATGGTCCGGGCCGCGTATTCGGCGATGTCGCTTTCGTGCGTTATGGTGATTATCGTTTTCCCCTGCGAGTTGAGAGAGACGAATATCTCCATTATCTCGGCGCTCATCTCGGTGTCGAGGTTTCCCGTGGGCTCGTCGGCGAGGATTATGCTCGGGTCGTTGACCATGGCGCGCGCGATGGCGACCCTTTGCTGCTGACCGCCCGAGAGCTGGGAGGGGAGGTGCCTCTCGCGGCCGCCGAGCCCCACCATTTCGAGCGCGGCGAGCGCCTTTTCTCGCCTCATTTTCTGCGGCGTGTCGTTGTACACCATCGGCAGCTCGACGTTTTCGAGCGCCGACGTCCGCCCGAGGAGGTTAAAGCTCTGAAAGACGAACCCTATCTTCCGGTTCCTGATTTCGGCGAGCTCGTCGCGAGAGAGCGTCGATACCTCCTGGCCGTCGAGGAAATACCGCCCCCTCGTCGGTTTGTCGAGGCAGCCTATTATGTTCATGAACGTGCTTTTCCCCGAGCCCGACGCCCCCATTATGGAGACGAACTCGCCCCCGGCTATGTCTATCGATACGCCGCGGAGCGCCCTTACCTCTATGTCCCCCAGGTAGTAGATTTTGTGTATGTCACGCGTGACTATGACTTTCCCGTTGCCGCTCATCCTCAGAATCTCCTGGGCTGAGGGAGGAGGGACGAGCCGGCGTCGGATTTGCCTTTCGTTACGGCCTCGACTATAACCTTCTGTCCTTCTTTAAGGCCGCCCTCCAGTATCTCCGTGTAAACGCCGTCGCTCGCGCCCGGCTTTACGGGGACGGCCCCGAGGCGTCCGCCGTCGAGCTCCACCCAAACATAAGAGTCGCCCGAGAGCTCGTCGGGCCTTTCCCTTACGGGAACATTGGACGGGGGGATGAATCTCAGAGCCGCGGTAGGCACGCGGAGGACATTCTCCCTGTCGGATACGACTATCCTGACCTCGGCGGACATGCCGGGCTTTAGCTTCATCGAATCGTTCTTCGTCATGACGACGACGTTATATGTGACGACGTTATTGGTTACTACGGGTTCGTTCCTGACCTGGGTGACGGTGCCTCCGAACACATCGTTAGGATAGGCGTCCACCCTGAATTTTGCGCTCTGCCCGGCCGAGACCCTGCCTATGTCGGCCTCGCTCACCCTGGCGTCTATCTTCATCTCGTCGAGGCCGCTCGATATGACGAAGAGTGTTTTCCCGTCCGCCGTGACGGACTCGCCGGGATCGACGCTTCTCGAAAGGACCATGCCGTCTATGGGCGCCCTGATGACGGAGCCCTCGGCGTTCGTTTTGGCCACGTCTAGCGCTACCTTCGCCTGCTCGTAGGCGGCGAGCGCGGTCGCGTATCTCGATTGCGAGTCGTCGAATTCCTCTTTGGGGATGAGGCGCTTCGAGTAGAGCTCCTTGTTGCTCTTGTAAAGCGAGCTCGCCATGTTGAATTCGGCCTCGGCCTTTTTGGTGTCGGCCTCGGCCTTCCTGAGCTCCGTCCGGAGGAGGGAAGGGTCTATCTCGGCGAGCGGGTCGCCCGCCGATACCCGGTCGTTGAAATCCACGTTGACGGCCGAAACCGTGCCCGCGACGCGGGAAGAAACGTCTATAGTGAGGAGCGGGTTCACCGTGCCGTTCGACGCTACGAGCGAGACGACGTCCCCCCTGTCCGCCTCGGCCGTTCTGAAGGTTGTCTCCGAGCCCCCGCTGTCGAGGAGCCTCGGGACGATAAAAGCGCCCGCGGCAAGGAGTATGACTAACACTGCGATTGTTTTTTTATTGATCAAGGTCACCGCCTCCGCTTATAGCCCTTTCGAGCTTTGCAGCGGTAATTCTGTAGTCGTATATGGCCTGGAGGTAGGCCGCGTTCGCGTTCGAATAGAGCGCTTCGGCCTCGGCGAGCTCGACGTCGGACGCCCTTTCGAGCCTGTACCTTTCGCGCGCGAGGGCGAGGGTTTCCTCGGAGGATCGCCTTGTCTCTTCCGTTACGGAAATATTCTTTTCGGCGAGGCTGAGATCCCTGTGGAGCTTTCTTATCTCGGATTCCACCTCGGTTCTTTTCGTTTCTAGCTCGGCCCGGGAGCGCCTGAGCTGGGCCCTTGCGTTTTGTATCCCGGCGTTTTTCTTAAAGCCGTCGAATATGTTGAGCTCGAGCCCTATACCCGCGATAAAGCCCGGCGTTTCCGCTCCCTCGCCCTTGAACCTGTAGGCCGTCCTTCCGAATATGACGGGGAAGTATTCCTTCCGGGCGGCCGAGAGGTCGGCGTTCATCGCGGCCTCTTTGGCCTTCAGGCTCTTGAGCTCCGGCCTGTTGGCTAGCGCCGTGTCTATGGATTTTTCGATATTCATCTCCACTTTGTCGTACGTCGGGTCGTCGACGAGGGTGTAGTTAAACCCTCCATCGACGCCCATTGCGTCGAGGAGGCCCTGCTTTGCCGCTTCGAGCTCGTTCTCTGCGGTGTTGAGCTCGAGCCGGGCGTTTCCGAGATCGACCATCGCCTTCGTGACGTCGGCCTTGCCCGCCCGCCCCGCGTCGAAGAACCCTTGGGCGCGTTCGAGCCGCGCCTCGAATTCCCGGACCTTCTTCGCCCTGGCTTCGGCCGCATGCTGCCACGACAGCACACTATAATAACTAACGGTCGTGTCGAGTATGAGGTCTTCCCTTGCCGTTTCGCTGTCGAACCTCGTAGATCTTAGCTGCGCCTTGCTCGATTTTACGCGGTTCGAAGTACGTCCGAAGTCCCATATCATCTGGTCCAGGAAAAACCCGGATTCCCTGCCGATGAAGGGGAATACGAGCCTCGTGTAAATTTCGGGGTACCAGGCGGAATTCGCGCTCCTCACGAGGGACTCGGAAATTTCAACGGATGCATCGGCGGCCGTCATTCCGGGGTTCTCTCCGAGGGCCGTCGCTATGGCCTCGTCGAGGGTCAGAACCCCCGCTTCTTCCGCGCCGGAAGGGGCGGAAAGGCACAGTGCGAAGCACATCACGAGGAACAATCTTAAGGGGTTAGCTCTCATTTTCTCTGAATTATGCAATAATATGACCCTAAAACAAAGCCGTTGCAACACCTTCCGCCCTCCCGTACAATACCGTAATGGCGTTCGGCGTTTACGTTCACATACCCTACTGCGTCACGAAATGCCCTTACTGCGACTTCAATTCCTACGGCTCCCGCGGCAGGTTCCCGGAAGAGGATTATACTGAGGCCCTCCTGAACGAGCTCGGGCTGTACGAAGAGGAGCTCGCCGGGGGCGGGCTGACGTCCGTATTTTTCGGGGGAGGAACGCCGTCCCTTTTCGACCCGGGCTCTATAGAAAAGGTCGTTTCGGCCATATTCGGGAAGACGGGATCTTCGGGGGAAGGGATAGAAGTTTCGCTCGAAGTCAATCCGAAGACGGCCGACCTCGAAAAGCTGAAGGGCCTCCGGCGCGCGGGCGTGAACAGGATAAGCGTCGGAGTACAGTCCTTCACGAGGCGGAAGCTCGAATTCCTCGGGAGGATAAACGATCCCGACGATTCGGTGAGGATCCTGGAAGAAGTGCCCGCCGCCGGGTTTACGAACTATAGCTTCGATCTGATGTACGGGACGGGCGGGGAGACGATGGCGGAATGGGAGGGCGACCTTTCGCGCGCGCTTTCGTTCCCATCGGCGCACATTTCCGCCTATTGCCTCACGATAGAAAACGGGACGGAGTTCGGGAAGCTCCACAGGGCCGGAAAGCTCGTCCTGCCGCCCGAGGATTCGCTCTCGGAGTTCATAAGCTACACGACCGCCTTCCTCGAATCCGCCGGGTACGGGCAGTACGAGATCTCGAACTACGCCAGGCCCGGATACGAATGCAGGCACAACCTTCTTTACTGGAGGGGCGGGGACTATATCGGCGTCGGCGCGGGCGCTCACTCGCACCTGGGCGGCGCGGGGGAGGGCGGCTGGGGGAAAAGGTGGGCCAACGTCAGGAACCCGAGCTCGTACATAAAGGCCGTTTCCGAAGGCCGAAAGCCCGTCGATTTTTCGGAGGAGCTCGGGCGGGACGAGGCCGTGGAGGACGAGATACTGATGAGCTTCAGGCTGAGCGACGGGCTCGACATACCTGCCCTCAGGCGGAAGTACGGGGTCTCGCCCGACCTTTCGAGGATAGGCTACCTGAGCGACGACGGTTTTATAGATATCTCGGAGGACAGGCTCAAACTGACCAAAAAAGGGGCACTCCTTTCTGACGAGATAATCGTAAGGCTCGTGAGCTCGCTCGGATAAACCCGTAAAACTCACTCGCTTTTTATGAGGTGCTTTACCCCGCGCTCTTCTATGAAGTATTCGAGGCCGATCTCCTCGGCGTGCTTCATGAGCTCGTAGTATGCGGGCCGCGAAAAGCGGGCGTCGAACTTCCCGCCCTTGACCTTTATATACGGGACGTTCCTGTCGTCGATGCGGAGGTTCTCAAGGTCGAGCTTCTCTTCCGTCTCGTCGTTGAGCCTCACGTAAAAATCCCCTCCGCGAAAGTCGGCCATCCTGACGACGAATGGCGTGTCCTCGACCTTGACGTAAAGACGCCCGCTGCCCTCGTCGACGAAATACCTTCCTTCCTCGTCCCTGCCCAGGAGCTTCTGGTTGTAAAGGTACGTCAGCCTGTGACGGACCCTGATGCCGTCCTGGTACCAGTTGCCTTCCTTGTCTATCAAAAACCTGTACGTGATTTCGGGGGCCGATTCATTTGCACTCATGTTCTTCCAGTATATCGAATTTCGCCGGCCGCGTCCTATTCGCCGATTATCTTGACGACGACCCGCTTCTTCCGCATGCCGTCGAACTCGGCGTAAAAAACCCTCTGCCACGGCCCGAGGTCGAGCTCGCCGGCCGTGACGGGGAGTATCACCTGGTGGTGCATGACGAGGTTCTTGAGATGGGCGTCGCCGTTGTCCTCGCCCGTCCTGTGGTGCCTGTAGTCGTCCCTTCGCGGGGCGATGTCTTCGAGCCATTCCCATATGTCCTCGATGAGCCCGTCCTCGAGGTCGTTTACGTAAACGGCCGCCGTTATGTGCATGGCCGAGACGAGGGCGAACCCCTCTTTTATGCCGCTCTTCCCGAGTATGCTTCTTACGGTGTCGGTGATGTGCACCATCTCGCGCCTCTTTTCCGTCCTGAACCAGAGATATTCGGTATGGCTTTTCATGGCTTCCTCCCCGGACCGGTGCGGTCCGTATAAAGAGATTAGCCCGTAAGGGGCGTTATGCAAAAACCTCCGTCCCGGTGTAGTATCATCGGAAGGGGCTTTACGGAGACCGGCATGATAATAGAGCTGATAGTTATACCTATAGGAGAGGGCGTTTCGCTCTCGGAATACATCGCCGAGGTGATGAAGGTCATCGAGGCGAGCGGGCTTCCGTACGAGGCGCATTCGATGGGGACGAATATCGAATGCGGCTGGGAGGACATAACGCCGCTCGTGAAAAGGTGCCACGACGCCCTTAAGGCGAAGGGCGTCGAGCGCATAAGCACGACGGTACGCATAAGCGAGAGGACGGACAAGCCCTATACGATGGCGGGCAAGATGGAGAGCCTGTCTCGGAGGCTTAAGAGGGAGTAAAGACGGTCTTCCCCTCCCGATCCTTCTTTTCATTTCCTTCCCTTCCCCCTGGAAGGGGGAAGGCCGGGATGGGGGTAAGAAGGAGTACCTTCCCCGACCGTTCCACGTTCCTTGACTGCGCCCGGGATTTAGGGTTATTAATTCAGGGTAATGGAAGGGGACGGAAGATACTGGCTGGCCCTCGGGATCGCGACAGGGATCGGGCACTCGGTGGTTAAAATCCTGAGCGCGAGATACGGCAGCGCCGGGGAGATATTCCGCGCGCCCGAACGGGAGCTCGCGGCGATAGAAGGCGTTCCTCCGCGCTCGGTGGAGGCGATAAAGGCCTTTTCCGACTGGGAGATCGTGGACGCCGAGCTCGAAAAGCTCGCTGAATCCCGTTACGGGATCCTTCCTCTTAACGACCCCGAATACCCCTCGCAGCTTTATAACATCCATAGCCCGCCGCCCTGTCTCCTTACGCTCGGGGAGGTCCTGCCCGCGGACGACATTGCGATTGCGATAGTGGGGTCGAGGCTCCCGGACAGGTACGGCCGCACGGTGACGGAGACCCTGGCGGGGGAGCTCGCGGCCCTCGGGGTCACCGTGGTGAGCGGCATGGCGCGCGGCATAGATTCCGCAGCGCACGAGGCGGCACTTAAGAGGGGAGGGCGCACGATAGCGGTGCTGGGCTCGGGTATAGACGTCGTATACCCGCGCGAGAACGAGGAGCTCTACGAAGCCATAGCCGAAAACGGCGCCGTACTGTCCGAGTTTTTCACGGGGACGGCGCCGCTGCCGCAGAACTTCCCCAGGCGGAACAGGATAGTGAGCGGGCTTTCGCTGGGGGTGGTCGTGGTGCAGGCGTCGGAGAAGAGCGGCTCGCTCATAAGCGCCTCTTTCGCGCTGGAGCAGAACAGGGAGGTTTTCGCCGTTCCGGGCAACGTGGACAGGAAGCTCTCGAAGGGGCCCAACTATCTCATAAAAAGGGGGGCGAAGCTCGTCGAGACCGTGGACGACATACTCGGAGAAGTGGGGGCGCTGAGAGGTTTCGGCGGCAGGGCTTTGCGCGGGGCGGAATCGTTGGCCGAAGCGGAGGCGCCGCCTTCGATTACGGGGCCGGATAAGGCCGTGTACGATGCTCTCGGGCGCGATCCCGTTCACATAGACGAAATAATAAGGCTCACCGGGCTCGACACCCCGAGCGTCCTTTCGGTTCTTTTGTCGCTCGAGCTCGGGGGCTATGCCCTCCAGCATCCGGGTAAGTTTTTCAGCCGAAGGATATAGAGGCCTCGCTTACTTTAGTTTTACATCTTTTCTAACCAAAGTATGTTGACATTTTAGGACTTTGGTATTGTAATTAATATAGATATACCGAGAAACACCTGATTATGTATGCCGTTTCCCGCTTGCAGCGGGGCCCGGAAGCGCGGAACCAGAAATGTCCCAGGAAAAGAACGGTAGCGGTGAATCCGTAAGAATAGTTGTGGCCTGTCATTTCCCCCTCCTCAGGGAAGGTATATCGAAAATCCTCGAAGAGGACGCCGGTGTCGAGGTCGTGGCGAAAGTCTCGAACCTGATCGACCTTATCCAGTCCTGCGAGGAATTCGAATTCGACATACTGCTTCTGGACGTCGATCTGAGGGGCCTCAATCTCACCCGCATCCTTAACCTCATGAAGAAGAACAAGGGCGCGAAGGTTATTCTTATAATCGACAACGATTACAACGAGAATCTTCTTATAAACGCCATAAGGTCGGGCGTCAGGGGATATCTCGTCAAGGACACGGATTCGAAGCACCTCGTAAAATCCGTGAACGCCGTCTACAACGGGGAGCTCTGGGTGGAGAGAAAGCTCATGGGCAAGGTGCTCGACGGGACGGCGTATCCGACCAAGACGGTGAGGAGTAAGGGCGAGATTTACGACCTCACAGAGACCGAAATAAAGATTATAAAGCTCGTTCTGAACGGCTACACGAACAAGGACGTCGCCGACGAGCTTTACATAAGCGAAAAGACTGTAAAGTTCCACCTCTACAAGGTTTTCAAGAAGCTCAAGGTCAAGAACAGGTCCGAGCTTATACTGTTCGGCTTCCGCCACGGGCTGGTAAACTGATGCGGCGAAAAGGGAAGGGGGGCTTACGCCGGCAGGTTTCGGCTTGATTTCACGCCCGAAGGGTCTAAATTTAATGCGGATCTTCCATAGCAGTGGAGTCCCTCGATTCGGCAGCGTAAAAAGACCGCGGTTAAAGGAGAATTCTGAATGAGAGTATGTGTGATCGGCACGGGGTACGTCGGGCTCGTAACCGGGGCCTGCCTTTCCGGCAGCGGGAATAACGTCATCTGCGTCGATATCGACGAGGACAAGATAAGGAGCCTCGAGGAAGGACACGTTCCGTTCTACGAGCCCGGGCTCGAAGACATAGTGAAAAAGAACGTGAAGGAAGGCCGGCTTCATTTCACGAGCGACATCGCTCACGGGGTAAAGAATTCCCTTATCATACTGATAGCCGTCGGCACCCCGCCCAACGAGGACGGCTCGGCAGACATGCAGTACGTCGTGGCCGCCGCCCGCTCGATAGGCGAGCACATGAACGACTACAAGATAGTCGTCACGAAGAGCACCGTCCCCGTGGGCACTACCGAGATGGTGAGGGAAGAGATCAAGAAAATGACGGACGTCGAGTTCGACGTCGCGTCTAACCCCGAATTCTTAAAGGAAGGGGCCGCGGTAGACGACTTCATGAAACCCGACAGGGTGATAATAGGCGTCGATAAGCCGTCCGTCGGCGAGATATTGAGGGAGCTCTACTCGTCGTTCATGCGCTCGGGCGACAGGGCGATAGTGGTGTCGATAAGGTCTTCGGAGCTCGCCAAGTACACGGCGAACGCCATGCTCGCAACGAGAATCTCCTTCATGAACGAGATAGCGAACCTCTGCGAGCTCGTGGGGGCGGACATATCGGACGTGAGAAGGGCGGTCGGCTCGGACAGCCGTATCGGGAGGCATTTCCTTTTCCCGGGAATCGGGTACGGCGGATCGTGTTTCCCGAAGGACGTGAAGGCGCTTATAAATACGGCCTCGGGGCACGGGTATGACCTCAGGCTCTGCGGGGCTACGGACGAGGTGAACCACAATCAGAGGGAGGTTTTCTGGAAGAAGATAGAGCGGCACTTCGGCGGGAACCTCGCGGGCAAGAGGTTCGGCGTGTGGGGTATCTCGTTTAAGCCCGAAACGGACGACATACGCGAGGCGCCGTCGCTGTACGTGATAGACAAGCTGGTTTCGAGCGGGGCCGAGGTCGTCGTGCACGACCCCGTTGCGCTGGGGAACGCCAAGAAGCAGCTCGGCGAGAAGGTCGGCTACGGAGAGTCCAACTACGACGCGTGCAGGGACGCCGATGCGCTCGTCATATGCACAGAATGGAACGAGTACCGCCAGCCCGATTTTCAGACGATGAAGGAGCTCATGAAGGGGCACGTCATCTTCGACGGAAGGAACCTTTACGATCCGAAAAGGCTCTCCCGAGAGGGGTTCAAGTATTACGGGATAGGGGTAGGGAATTAAACCCCGGCGTCCTCGCCGGACATGTTCCTCTTTCCGTAGACGATGAGCTGGTAGCGGTTGTCGAGGCCGAGCTTTCCGAATATGCTCGTGATGTGAGCCTTTACGGTCTTTTCGCTGCTCCCGAGCTTCCGGGCGATTTCACGGTTGCTCTCTCCCTCGGCTATAAGCTGTATAATCCTGAACTCTGTTTTCGTTATCTTCCTGAATTCGAGGTCTTTAAGGCTCGTATTCCTTGCGGGCTGTTTTTTGCTTCCGCCGTTTTTGATGATGTTTATGAGCTCGCTCGTGGTCGTCTCGAAGTTGACGTGTATGATCTTTTCCGTGTCGGGCTCGGTCCCGCCGGACTGTGTGAAGAGTATCACCTTAGATTTGGATTCTCCGGAGGCTACGAGTCCGTCGACGTCGAATTCCCTTTCCCTGTTGTCGATGAAGATAAAGTCCGGTGCGCTGTCCCGTACCATTCCGGAGAGAGCCCCGGGCTCCGAAACCTCGGCCGCGACCTCTACGTCGGCCTCGAATTCCATTATTTTCCTGAGACCGTCCAGAAAGAGCTTCGAGCTCGATACGAGCGCTATTTTATATATTCGAGTCATTCTTTTTCTCTGCATGTAAGTGGCAACTACCGTGCCGGAAGGTTCAATTCCGGATATTTTCATTGACGTCTCCCGAAGCGGCATCAATAACCGAGTGTTTATATGTACTTACGAACATACTTCTGGAAATGGATTTACAGCCCCATGGAAACGATGAGCAGCCGTTCTGCATAGCCGCTGTCAAAAGACGGCAAATGATGGATGACGGGCGACAAAATACGTCACATTATCCGGTGTTACGTGCTTTTTAAGGGAATTCGGATGAGTGAAATATGCTTTCACGGAGCCCAAAACGGGTGCTCCCGCATCTAAGTATTTGAATAATTATTAATTCAGGTAAAATGCCACACGTCCCGACCGAAGAAATTTGACACCGGAAGGGTTGTGATTAGATTTAACAATAACGCATTTAAGGGAAGCCGGAGGTTTAATGGGTAAGTCTCTAGTAATCGTCGAGTCCCCTGCAAAAGCAAAGACAATAAAAAAATTCCTCGGCAGGAATTTCGACGTGGAAGCGTCTTCGGGTCATCTCGTGGACCTTCCCAGCAGCAAGCTCGGCGTAGATATAGAAAACAATTTTAATCCGCAGTACGTCGTAATAAAGGGAAAATCTAAGTACCTGAACCAGCTGAAGAAGGCGGCCAAGGGAGCGGAAAAGGTGTATCTCGCGTCCGACCCCGACCGCGAGGGCGAGGCCATAGCCTGGCACATCGCGGACAAGCTCGACATACGGGACAAGTCTCTCCGCGTTCTCATTCACGAGATAACGGAAAAGGCCGTCAGGGATTCGATAGAGCACCCGACGACGCTCAGCCAGGACAGGTTCGAGGCCCAGCAGGCCAGGCGAATCCTCGACAGGCTCGTCGGATACCAGGTGAGCCCGATACTCTGGAAGAAGGTCAGGAAAGGGCTCAGCGCGGGGAGGGTCCAGAGCGTCGCGCTCCGGCTCGTAGTCGAGCGCGAGAGGGAGATAGAGGCCTTTAAGTCCGAGGAGTACTGGACGATAGAGTCTCTTCTGAAGAGGAGCGAGGACTCGCCCGAGAGCGCGTTTACCGCCGTCCTCGCGACGTACGAGGGGAATAAGGTAAGCATCGATAACGGGGCCGACGCGAAGTCCATAGTCGATTCCGTCAGAAACGAAAAATTCACCGTCACGTCCATCGAAAGGAAAGAGCGAAAGAAGAACGCCCTCCCTCCGTTCATAACGAGCACGCTACAGCAGGAGGCGTCGAGGAAGCTCAGGTTCCCCGTGAAGAGGACGATGTCCATAGCGCAGAAGCTATACGAGGGCATCGACCTCGGGAGCGAGGGGCCGGTCGGTCTCATCACGTACATGAGGACGGACTCGGTCAGGATATCCGAAAACGCGCTCGCCGAGGCGAGGGAGCTCATAAAGGAGACGTACGGGGGCGAGTACCTCCCCGAGAAGGCGAATACGTATAAAGTAAAAAAATCGGCGCAGGACGCACACGAGGCGATAAGGCCGACGTACGTCGGCAAGCTGCCGGATTCCGTGAGGCAGTATCTATCGGACGACGAGTACCAGCTCTATAAGCTCGTCTGGCAGAGGTTCGTCGCTTCGCAGATGCAGCCGACGGTATTCGACCAGACGACTCTCGAGATAACCGCCGGGAAGGGCGTTTTCAGGGCCACGGGGTCAATCGTGAAGTTCCCCGGGTTCTCGGCCGTCTACCTCGAAGGCAAAGAGGACGAGGAAGAGGAGAAGGAAAAGGAGGAGATGCGGAAGCTCCCCGACGTCTCCAGGGGCCAGGAGCTCGACCTCGTTAACCTCGAAGGGAAGCAGCACTTCACGCAGCCGCCGCCGAGATTCACCGAGAGCTCGCTCGTAAAGGAGCTGGAGGAAAAAGGCATAGGACGCCCGTCTACTTACGCGACGATACTTTCAACCATACAGGAAAGGCAGTATGTCACCATGGAGAGGAAGAAGCTGAAGCCTACTCTCCTCGGATGCTCGGTGAGCGACCTTCTCATACAGGGGTTCCCCGAGATCATGGACGTACAGTTCACGGCCGAGATGGAAGACAAGCTCGACAACGTCGAGGAGGGGAGCGTCAACTGGGTAGAGCTCCTGAACGGTTTTTACAGCGGGTTCTCCGAAAGGCTCAGCAGCGCCCAGGATTCGATGAAGAGCCTCAAGCGCGACGGCCTCCCGACGGACATAAAGTGCGACAAGTGCGGCGCCGACATGATTATAAAGTGGGGTAAGAAAGGTGAGTTCCTCTCCTGCTCGAAGTACCCCGAGTGCAAGAACGCCAAGGCCTTCGAGTACGACCCCGACGGAAACATAAAGGTCATAGAGCAGGCGGAGCCCGTTCTTAGGGAAGACATAAAATGCGAGAAGTGCGGGAAGCCCATGCTCATAAAGCGGAGCCGGAGGGGGGAGTTCCTCGCGTGCTCGGGCTACCCCGACTGTAAGAACGCCAAGGCCTTCGAGCTCGACCCGGACGGCAACATCAAAATCATCGAGAAGGAAGAGCCGGTCCTCAGGGAAGACATAAAGTGCGAGAAGTGCGGGAAGCCCATGGCCGAGAGGAAGGGGCGCTACGGGAGATTCCTCGGGTGTACGGGATATCCCAAGTGCCGCAACATCAAGGGCCTCGACGAGAACGGAAACCCCGTAGAAGCCAAGGCCGCCGGGAAATCCGGCGGGAAGAAAAAGACCGCCGACCAGGCTGCGTCCGCCGGCGAAAACGCAGGTTAATTATGCGTTAACGGGCCCGCAGAGTTGTTGACACCGTAAAAATATCAACTAATCTTGATAGTGTTTTTAACCTGATATGGAAAGGAATTCGAGGCAGATAAATCTGGGCGGCGTCAAGGTGGGCGGAGGAGCGCCCGTGACGGTTCAGTCCATGACGAAGACCGACACGAGGGACGTCACCGCCACGGTCCTCCAGATAAGGGGCCTCGAAAAGGCAGGCTGCGATATAGTGCGCCTCGCGGTCCCCGACATGGATGCCGCCAAGGCCTTGGGGCACATAAAAAAGCAGGTCCGGATACCGATAGTCTCGGATATACACTTCGATTACAAGCTTGCCCTCGAGGCCGTAAAGCAGGGCGTTGACGGCATGAGGATCAACCCCGGCAACATCGGCGCCAGGTACAGGATAAAGGCAGTCGTGGACGCCGTTAAGGAAAGGGGCATACCGATAAGAATCGGCGTCAATTCCGGCTCGCTCGAAAAGGACATACTGAAAAAGCACGGCTCTCCGACAGCCGAGGCCCTCGCCGAGAGCGCCATGAGGCACGTCTCGATCCTTGAGGACTTCGATTTCAGGGACATAAAGATTTCGGTCAAATCGACGGACGTGAAGAAGATGATAGCCGCATACAGGCTCCTTGCCGAGAGGACGGACTATCCGCTTCACCTGGGCGTGACCGAGGCGGGAACGTACGAGCTCGGTACGATAAAATCGTCCATCGGCATAGGTACCCTTCTGGCCGACGGTATCGGCGATACTATAAGGGTTTCGCTCACCGGCGACCCGAGGGACGAGATAGGCGTCGGGCTTAATATCCTGAAATCTCTCGGGCTGAGGAAGAACGGCATAGAGCTCATATCATGCCCCGGGTGCGGCAGGCTCGAGATTGACCTTATGAAGCTCGTAAAGGACGTCGAGGGGCGGATAGCGGGGCTGGAGCTCCCGAGGCCGATCAAGGTCGCCATACTGGGCTGCGTCGTGAACGGGCCGGGCGAGGCGTCCGAGGCCGACATAGGAATAGCCGGAGGCCGGGGGAAGGGGATGCTTTACAAGGACGGGAAACTTGTGCGCTCGTTCAAGGAAGGGGACCTCGTGAACGAGCTCGTGAAGGAGCTAGAGACTTTTTCCGTACCGGTCGAGTGATCCGGTTTCTTCATTTTAAACTTTTACTTTATTCAACCGCTTTTCTTATTCCTCAAACTGAGTATTGCCCAAATGTGTCATTCCCAACGATTTCGAGCGAGCAAGGAATCGGATGCCGTTCCCAATGTTTGTCATTCCCAACGGTTCTGAGCGGGCGGGAATCGGATGCCCTAACCTTGAAGCGCAAACGCTTATCTGGTACCGCGCGAGACCTGCCTATACATCGGGAATCCATTCTTCAAGATAAAAAAGAGAAATACAAAGGCAAAGGATTTCTACTTTTGCTTGACCACACACGTACGTGTGTTTCTCGGCGTAGCACCGAAGCTGCCGTAACCACTTGGAGTGCGGCAGGTGGCAATGGCAAAGCGCTGCCACTTCGATTGTTTACTGCTGGGAGTCTTCAGTGGCTGAAGGGGAAGTTCTGAGCTAGCTGGTAAGGGCGGTGCAAGTGTTTTCTACTTTTCCTAGATGAAAAGTAGCAAAAATCACGGGCCGGGAAAAATTCTGCTAAAAATCATCGTTCCTTCGCTAAATCCTCCACCGGCCCACAGCCCCACATCGGATTTTTAACGCTCATCCACTCGGTTTTCTTAACGCGAATTTTGACGGCCCGAAGGGGTATTGCTGCGCCGCGTATGCGGCTTGCAATATGATGATTTATCCACCGACTTTGCATTTTCCGTCATTCTGAACTACGATTTCGAGCGAGCAAGGAATCGGACGCCACGGGCCGACTGCAGGGAAGCTCATATAGTACGGCTCCATAGCATATCAAATCAAAATATTCAGAATCTCGTTTTTAAAAGTATTAACAGAAAAAGCAAAGCATAAATCCCCCCATGCCCCCGGCTACGCATGGCTTCGCCGCGACAAGCGGCGGCTTGCAATATTATAGTCAAGGAATTCTTGATGGATTGCTGTCGGAAATGGATTCCCGATTAAGACGCTCGGGAATGACAGATTAAAAAGGCTTAAAGATTAGATCCTGAATCAAGTTCAGGATGACTGCGAACAAAAAGACTAGGAATATATCTCTCACATTCGTTCGAAATGACAATATTGTTGCCGTGCGGGTGGCGCATTGAATCTCAAATCTAACTATGTCGAATTCTTGTGGGAGTGGCCCGCAAAATTCGCCCATACCCAAGATTCGGCGTCTCGTTTACACTTTTTAATATGAGACGGATTTATGAATGCGGAGGGGTTTTCGGTGGGTAGCGAGGGCGCGGCGATAAAGGGCAGGGGCTCGGCGGAAAACCCGGCCAACAGGTTCGAGAAGATAGAGTTCACTCCCTCCGAAGAAGAGATAGCGGAAGGGCTTTCGCCTAAGACGGTATTCTACAGGGATGCTACGAAGTCGATCATCTCCTACAACGACAGCCCGGACGTCGGGTTCAACGCCGGTATAAATCCTTATCGCGGCTGCGAGCACGGGTGCATTTACTGTTACGCCCGGCCGACGCACGAGTATTTCGGGCTTTCGCTCGGGCTCGATTTCGAGACGAAGATACTCGTCAAGGAAGACGCCCCGGCGCTCCTCCGAAAAGAGCTCTCGTCGCGTAAATACGTCCCGGACACGATAGTCGTTAGCGGGAACACCGATTGCTACCAGCCCGCGGAGAGGCGCTTTAAGCTGACGCGGGCCTGCCTCGAAGTCCTCCTCGAATTCCGTAACCCTGCCGGGATAATCACGAAGAACTACCTCGTCACACGTGACATCGACCTATTCCGGCGGTTCGCCGAATGGAACGGCATTATGGCGGCGGTTTCGGTGACGACGCTCGACCCGGAGGTGAAGAGGGTCATGGAGCCGCGGACGTCCGAGCCGCGCCTGAGGCTGCGGGCGATAGAAGAGCTCGCGAAAGCGGGCGTCCCGGTGATGGTGATGGTCGCCCCCGTTATCCCGGGCCTTACGGACCACGAGATACCGGCGATTATAAAGAGCGCGGCCGACGCGGGGGCCGTGAACGCCGGGTTCGTCATGCTGAGGCTGCCATACGGCGTCTCGGACATATTCCAGGCCTGGCTCGGGAGGCATTTCCCCGACAGGAAGGACAAGGTGCTCAACAGAATCCGCTCCGTGCGCGACGGGAAGCTGAACAGCCCCGATTTTTACAGCCGCATGAGGGGCGAGGGAATCTACGCGGAGCAGGCGAGGGACATGTTCGAGCTTGCGTGCAGAAAGGCGGGGTTCGACAGCGGGAAGATAAAACTCTCGACAGAGCATTTCAGGAAGCCGGGCGGGCCCCAGCTCGAGCTCTTCAAAACGTGACTGCCCCATAGAGCTGCGCAATCACAGCTCTAACGCTTTTTAGGACGCTAATTGTATCAGCGGCTGAACGGCACGGCCGTTACGATGTCTATCTGGACTTCCTGCGGTATGGCGTTCAGGTATCCCGCTTTTATCTTCTTGAAAGTCTTTCTGCTGTTCGCGGGCAGGACTTCGTTTATGGTGGCCCTGTTCGAGAACATGGGCGCATTCGAGCCGAAGGAATAGAATTCGATTATGAGCTCTATGCGCGAATAGGAAATGGTGCTTATATTCCTGAGCGTGATTTCGTCTATCATGCCGATCGTGCCCGTTACGCCGCCGCCCCATTTGAAGTTCTCGACGACGATGTCTTCGGTAGGTATCGGCACGTCTTCCTCGTATTCGTACTCGTATTCCTCTTCTTCGCCGCCGGTTTCTTCTTCCGCCGCTGTGGTCCCTTCTTCACCCGTGGCCGCCTCGCCCGATGGCGGCGTAGCGCCGGGCTCTTCCGCCGCGACTTCGGGCGCAGGGCTTTCCCCGGAGGCCGGAGGGGCTATGCCTTGCTCTTCGGCGAGTCTTTTCTTGTATTTCTCTGAAAGGGAAAGGCCCTCTTCGCCCGAAGAAGGCGCAGTGCCGCCGGCCTCTCCGGCAGAGGCGGCCGCACCCTCGGCGGACGCCGTCTTCTTTTTCTTCTTGCGTACGGCCTTCTTCCCTTCTTTTTTCGCGGTTTTGATCTTTACTTCCTTCTCGGATATCGGCTTTGCGCTCATGACGCTTATGTCTTCCGTTTTGGCGTCAGGATGCCGGAACCCCATATTGATATCGTGGAAGGTCTTTTCGCCGTGGGCGGGGAGTACGTCGTGAATGACGGCGCGGCTCGTAAATCCCCTTATGCCTACCTTCGGCCCGGCGATTCCGAGATAATCGACCCTTATCTTTATGTCCTTCCAGTTTTCAGAGCTCTTGTTGACGAGTGTTATCTGTTTTAATATGCCCTCGGTGCCGTACTGTCCGCCGGCCCATTCCCAGTTCTTTACGAGTATGAGGTCCTTGGCCTGGGTCGGCGAGCCCTTTTCGATGAGATCGGCTTTGGCTACCCTCGCGATCGAGTTCTGGAGCTCGGCGCTCATTATGCCGAAGTTTACGTTGTAGAAGGTCTTTTCTGTGCCGGCGGGGAGAACGTCTTTTATGGTTGTCCTCAGCGAGCCTAAAGGAATGTCGTTGTGCGTGTAAAAATCGACCTCTATATCTATATTCTGAAAATCCGATTTACCCTTGTTCTGGAGGGTTATCTCTTTCATTATGGCGGGCCTTCCCATGCCCGCCGAGGCCCACTTGTAATCCTTGACGACGATTACGTTCTTTCCGACCTCGACGTCTTCGGCCTTTTGGGCGCCGGCGGGGGACGGGGAGCACAGGAAAACGATCTGAAGCAGGGCGAGTATAAAGAGTGCGGTTGTGGCTACAGCTTTTAATGAAGCTATTTCTTTTTTTCCTGGCATAAGACGCATCGTCTCTCCTTCTTCCTCTTTCGGTCCCCGCGTCGGGATTAGCATTAGATTATACATAATCGGAGTCGAAATAGTAGCGCACGGGATAAGGATAACGCCGCTTTCCCGGGGTGCGGTATTCCGGGTTGGCCGCCGGCGCGGAACAGGCCCGGACATGGGTATCGAGCGGGCATTTCCCCCGGGGGCGGCTGTTATTCCCGGCGGGATAGTGTAGATTAGTATAAAGGCGGCTCGATGCTGAAAGAATATAAAAGAATCCTGAAGTCGCACGCGGACGACGTTTACGGCGTAGGCGCAAAGCAGACGCTTTCCTTTTATACCGTCCTTTCGATAGCCTGCGTCGTCGTGCCCACGGCGTTCTTCCTCGTGGTGCTGGTTTTAAAGCTGTTCTGAGCCGCTTTTTCCCGGATTTAAGCCCCCTCTTTGCATGTGCACCGAATGGCTCTTCCTTCTTTGACTGAAACTTCGCTTTTATGTAAACTGGCACTTACCAGATGGGAAAGATAAGGGTATTATCCGATAATCTCGTCTCCAAAATTGCGGCAGGGGAAATAGTGGAAAGGCCCGCATCCGTGGTAAAAGAGCTCGTTGAAAATTCCATAGATGCAGGGAGCGCCTCGATCGAAATCGAGCTCGAATCGGGCGGGAGGAGGCTCATCAGGGTGTCGGACGACGGCGAGGGGATGACGCGCGACGAGGCGCTTTTATGCCTTGAGCGGCACGCTACAAGCAAGATAAAGGACGTAAAGGACCTCTTCTCGCTTACGTCGCTCGGCTTCAGGGGCGAGGCCATCCCCAGCATTGCGAGCGTCTCACGGTTCCGCATGATTACTAAAACGCACTCGGACATGATAGGCACCATGCTCAAGGTAGACGGCGGGGTTCTAAGGGGCGTCGAGGAGGCAGGGTCTCCCCCCGGGACGGACATAGAGGTGAAGGACCTCTTTTTCAACACGCCTCCGAGGCTTAAGTTCATGAAGCGCCCCGAGACGGAGCTCTCGAACGTCGTCGATATAGTGGAGAGGGAGGCCATTCCGAGGCCGGGCGTGTCGTTCGAGCTGAGGAGCGACGGGAGGGTGCTTCTCCGCTTCCCCGCGAGGGACAGCGTCAGGGAAAGGATAGAGAGCGTCTATCCCGGGACGAGGCTCTTTTCAGTCGAGGGCGGAGAGGAGGGCGTACGCCTGACGGGCTTTTTCGGAAGCCCGCTCGAAGGGAGGTCCACCGCACGCAAGCTCTACACGTACGTCAACGGGCGGGCGGTCAGGGACAGGTTCCTTACGCGGGCCGTCCTCGGTGCGTACGGCAAGATGCTCGAAAAGGGAAGGTTCCCCGAGGGGGTTTTGTTCGTCGAGCTTCCGCCCGGGGACGTGGATGTGAACGTCCATCCGACGAAGAACGAGGTCAGGTTCAAAAATCCCGGCCTAGTAGCCGGGCTCATTTCGTCGTGCATAGGCAGGATGCTCGGGAACGCGCCGTGGCTCGCGAGCTACGGCAGGGCCGCCGGGCCGGGGCACGACTGGCGGGGACTTACGAGGGAGCGGACGTCGTCCTATTCGCCGCCCGGGGGAGGTTTTTCGGGTGCTCACGCATCCGCGCCGGAGGGGTCGGATTACGCGCGGGGAGTGTCACGCGAGGCCGCTCCTCGGGAGACGCACGGGGATGTGCACCCGGGCGCTGTCCGCGAGGCGACCGCGCCGGCGGGGGAGCTTTTTTCATCCGGGGGGACGTACTCCGACCTCAAGATCGTGGGCCAGATAGGCGACCTTTACATCGTATGCGCGTCCGGGGACGGGATGGTAATAATAGACCAGCACGCGGCCCATGAGAGGATAAATTACGAAAAGATCAAGAACTCCTACGAAGGGCAGGGACGCGCCCCTTCGCAGGAGCTTTTGATGCCGAAAGTCGTAGGGCTTTCCCCATACGAGGCCGAGCTCCTTTCGGGGCACCTGGCTCCGCTTTCGGCGCTCGGGCTCAGGATGGAGCCTTTCGGAGACGGCTCTTATGTTGTAAGGTCTATACCTGCGGTGCTCGGGAACGCAGACCCTGAAACACTCGTCCGTGACATAGTGGGCGAGATATCCGAGGGCGACAAAGAGGAGAGCCTGTCCGGGAAGATAGACAGGGTGATTGCAACCATGGCGTGTCATTCGTCGATAAGGGCCAGCTTCGAGCTCGGGCCCGAGGAGATGAAGGCGCTTCTCGCCGAGCTCGACAGGGCGGAGTTCCCGCATGCCTGCCCTCACGGCAGGCCCGTCGCGCGCGAGCTCACGTTCGGCGATATAGAGAGGATGTTCAAGAGGACATAGGATATGAAGGAGCTTATAATTTCGAGACTGAGGGAGAGCGCCGACATCAAGCTGAGGTTCGCCAAGGAGTCGGCGGCCGAGGTCGAAAAGGCGGCGGCGCTTCTCATTAAGGCGCTTAAGGCAGGAGGGAAGGTGATGATATTCGGAAACGGCGGAAGCGCCGCCGACGCCCAGCACGTGGCGGCCGAATTCGTGAACCGCTACGCCGTCGAAAGAAAGGCGCTCGCCGCGCTCGCGCTTTCGACGGATTCGTCGCTTCTGACTTCGATACCGAACGACGGCTCTTTCGAGAGCGTATATTCGAGGCAGATAGAGGCCCTCGGGAACAAGGGGGACGTCGTGTGGGGGTTCACGACGAGCGGCAAGTCGCCGAACGTCGTAAAGGCGTTTCAGACAGCGAAGTCCCAGGGGCTCAAGTGCATCGCCTTTACCGGGCAGGAGGTGAGCAAGGTGGAAAAGCTCGTCGACTGCTGCGTGAGCGTTCCTTCGAAATCGACGCCGAGGATCCAGGAGCTCCACATCACGCTCGCCCATATCGTCTGCGAGCTCGTCGAGGAATCAGTCACCGTCAAAAAGAAAACCACCAGGAAGGAGCCTCGCAATCCCGAATCCTGACGGGTCTTCGTCCCGGAATTCCGGGAATATCCCCTTGCATTGTTCCACTGCTCGTAAATAATTTTTAGTATGAAGGTAAAATGTCCAAAATGCGGAAAGGAGTGCGAGTGGGAGAATAACGAGTGGAGGCCGTTCTGCTCGGAGAGGTGCAAGATGGTCGATCTCGGCGCCTGGGTTTCGGAATCGTACAGGATATCGGGCGAAGACGCTCTCGATGAAGAAGACGCGGAAGACGCCGGCGAAGAGGAAAACGGCGGCCCCCGGCTCAAGCACTGATTACAGTCAAACATACCAGGAGGTATTTATATGGGAGTTGTCGAAACCAACCAGTTCCACCGCGGGCTCAAGATAGAGTACGAGGGTGAGATCTGGGAGATAATCGAGTACAGGCATTCCAAGATGGCCCAGAGAAGCGCGGTCATGAAGACGAAGATAAGGAACGTCGCGACGGGAGCGGTCCAGGAAAAAAACTTCAGGTCCGGTGATTCGTTCAGGGTGCCGGACACGGAAAGAAAATCGATGCAGTTCCTCTACAAGGACGACATCGGGTATTACTTCATGGATTTGGATTCCTACGAGCAGTACAGCCTTTCGCCGAACGAGGTCGGGGAGTCGGCCGACTTCTTAAAGGAGCAGCAGGAAATCACCGTCCTCTACTTTAACGATAAGCCCATGGGCATCGAGCTGCCGACGGCCGTCGAGCTCGAAATCGTGGAGACCGAGCCCGGAATGAGGGGGGATACCGTCACCGGCGCCACCAAGCCCGCCGTCCTCGAATCGGGGGCGACGATCCAGGTGCCGCTTTTTATCGACCAGGGCGACGTTATAAAGGTGGACACGAGGTCGGGCGAGTATCTGGAAAGGATTAAAAAGAGGTAAGGTTTTGTTGCGAGTTTAAGGGCTTACCGGCTTGAGCGCCTTTTTTTAGGGGACGGTTCAGGCCGGAAAGACTCCCCACACCTCCGGGTGCATGTCTCCCCGGCACGGTTTTTCGGCTTTGCCGGATTCGTCGGCGTATTCGTTTCTATGTTGCAGAAGAAGGCTCTTCCGGTCCCGCGCGTAAAATGGCGGGGAAATAGACTTTAGGGCGTCGTCCGCCGGATACGGAGCGAAAAAATGAAGGAAAAACAGGGACTTGGCGCTCCCATGCCGGAGCCGGCGAGTCGATTGTATCCACGAATCCAGGTTTACAGGTTATACTTTTAGGCTCCTGCCGGGACGCGACGGCTAGGCTCCCGCCGGGACGCGACGGCCGGATTTTGCCGCCGTCTTGACCTCGGCCCGGGCCGGATTACACGGGGAAATCAGGGGTTTGTAACTTTTTTTTCGTTTCGGGGTTAATACTATAAAGACTTTATGGCGTCCAAATGGAAAGTGACATAGAGCTTATGTTGAGGACGAAGTCCGGGGACGACGGCGCGTTCAGCGAGCTCATGAGGAGGCATTATAAAGGGGTGGTAAATTACATCTATCGTTTTACCAATCGCAGGGATAATTCCGAAGACCTTGCGCAGGAGGTTTTCCTCCGCATCTACAGGTCGGCCGGGCAGTATAAGCCCGAGGCCAAATTTTCCACCTGGCTTTATAAAATCGCCACCAACGTCAGCCTGACGTACGTCAAGAAGAAAGGCAATAACAGTCTCAGCCTCGACGAGATAGACGACAGCGGGGACGCCACGGGGGACCCCGCCCTCGACATAGCGGACGACATAATTTACAGAAAGGAAATGATGAGCGTCATATTCGAGGCGATGGAGTCTTTGCCTGAAAGGGAAAAGGTTGCTATTATGTTGTGTAAATACGAGGGGTTATCATATGAAGAGGTCGCCCAGGTGCTCGAATGCACTGTGGGCGCGGTGAAGGCTTACGTCCACAGGGGAAGGATGAAACTTATAGAGAGGCTTAAGCCCTATTTGTCCGAAGGAGGGGATTATGGAGTGTAAAGATCTGAGAGAGCTCGTGGTCGGCCATTCCTCGGGCGACCTGGCCGGGGACGACCGCGTCCTTGTCGAATCTCACATTGCGGCCTGCGCCGAGTGCTCCGAGCTCTTTTCGAATTCGAACGAGGTCTGGAGACTGCTGGGCGAGTGGGAGGATATAGAGCCCCGGAGCGATTACCTGTCCGAATTCTGGAGCAGGGTCGAGAAAGAAGAGGCCCGCGCGGGGTTCTGGAGCTCCCTCCGGCACTCGGGAACCAGGTGGAAGCTCGCGGGAGCCTTCGCCTCGGTGCTTGTCGTCGGGATATTCTCGCTCGTCGTATTCACAGGCGACCCGGGCGGCAGGGTCGTCGCCGACCGCGACGTGCAGGACGACATGCTTCTCCTTGAGCTCGACAGCGCCACCTCCAGGGACACTACGGCCGCCCTCGAGATATACGGCCCGTGGGACGGCGGAATAGACGTCGTCAACATAAACGGAAACGGAGGCTTCAATTGAGGGCGTCGATATTTATCCTGACCCTGCCTCTCCTCATGACCGCAAGCGCATACGGCTACTTCGGGGGGGAGGTCTATTACAAGTGGTGGAAGAACCCGAAGATCGCCGAAGAGATGAAGCTCACCGAGAAACAGGCGGACGAGATAGAAAGCATATTCACGTCGTATAAAGAAGAGATAATCGTGCATCAGAATGAGCTCCGGCAGAGGGAGTCCGAGCTTCTGACGAAGCTCCGGGAGCCCCAGTGTTCGAGGGAAGAGGTCATGCACATGACGGACGACATCGAGAACGTAAAAGCCGCCCTCACGAGGATAAAGGTGGACATGTTCCTCAAGATAAAGAACGTCCTTACGCCCGAGCAGGAAGAGTCGCTCCACAACATCAGGGCCAGATACAAGGAAAGGAAGTTAAAAGAGATGAGAGAGCTAAGGCAGATGCAGCAGGGCGAAACGGTCCAGTAGCCGGCTTTTCTTTACCAGCTTTCTTAAAACTCCATTTGTTTACACGAAAACCGGCCGGGTATAAAATTCGTTTCGGGGAGACCTCCTGTCTTGCCGGTGTTTCCTTTTTTATCCATAACCGTCTTCCGGGTACCCGATGAAGATTTCACGCGCCCTTTCCGTATTCACACACCTTATAGCCCTCGTGGGCTTCCTGTCGATCTTCATGTCGGGCGGGGTGGGCGTGCCGACGGCCGCGGTCTTCGTCCTCGCGCTCGCCGCGAGCTTCGTTAGCGAGCTTTACGGCAGGGACTACTTCGTCGGCGGCAGGGTGGGGGCGGCGCTCGCCGTCCTTCTCGTCGCGTACTCGGCCGCGGCCATTCTCCTCTTCAGGCTCGAGCCGTTCAGGGTCGTCCTCGACTTCCTTATATTCACGCAGGTCTTAAAGCTCCTCGGGAAAAAGAGGATGCGGGACGTCGTCCAGATATACGTCCTCAGCTTTTTTCAGTTCCTCGCCGGGGCGATAATCACCATCAGCTTTTCCTTCGCCGTCGCTTTCGTCCTTTACATAGCCGCGGCTATATGGGCGCTCATGATCTACGAGATGAGGAAGGCCTCGCTCGATGCGGGGGCCTCGGCCGGGGACGGCGACCCAGGCGTCGTGACGCCGATGTTCCTGAGCACGACGTTTCTACTCAGCTTCGGCATATTCCTTCTTGCGGCGCTCATATTCGTCACCGTACCCCGGATGAGGGGGAATTACCTCCGGACGGATTTCCTCCGCTCGGGCGACCTCCGGAGCGGATTTTCGGACGAGGTCAGGCTCGGGAGAGTGGGGCAGATAAAGCTCGACAGCTCGCCCGTGATGATGGTGAGAATACTAAACCGGAACGTGAACAACCTCCCCGTCCCGCTTTACTGGAGGGGCATAGCGCTCGACGAATTCGACGGCGCCGCGTGGAAGGCGACGGGCGGGGGACGGTACGGCGGGCCCGAGACGGCCCCCCATGCGCGCGCTCCCGGGGCGAAGGGGAGGGAGGGGCATCTCGCGCAGGAGGTTATAACAGAATCACTCGACACGGATATTCTCTTCGCGGCCAACTTTCCCGTTTCGTACGGCTCCGTCCCCGGCGGGCGCGTCGCGCAGGTGAACGATTCCTACATATTGCCCGGAAGGATTTCGGGCAGGATAAAGTACCTCGCGTACTCTGACGTCTACACGCCGCCCGCGGGGGACCTGAGGGAGGCGGGCGCGGACTATTCGGATATTGAATTCGAGAGGTATCTCCAGCTCCCGCCGCTCGCGCCCGAGGTTTCGGAGCTCGCGCATGAGATAACGTCGTCGGGTGGAAACGCGTACGACAAGGCGCTCGCCATAAAGCGCTATCTTCTCATGAACTACGGCTATACGCGGACTCTCGAAGGCCGGAAGGGCGAATACCCGCTCGAAGAGTTCCTCTTCGATATAAAGGAAGGGCACTGCGAGTATTTTTCCACCGCCATGGTCGTTTTGCTCAGGGAATCGGGTATTCCGGCCAGGGTGGTGAACGGCTTCATAGGCGGGGAATGGAACGAGCACGGGCAGTTCTTCTTGGTTAGGGAAAGCGATGCCCATTCCTGGGCCGAGGCCTATTTCCCCGAATACGGGTGGGTTACCTTCGACGCCACCCCCGAAGGCGGCGCCGATATTCTGGCCTCGGGGTCTTTCATATCGTCCTACGTCGATTACCTGAGATACAGGTGGAACAGGTACGTCATAGACTTCAGCCAGCGCGACCAGGTACGCCTCTTTAACGACATACGTGACAGGTGGAAGTGGCGCCAGGGGAAGCTCACGGGCCCGAGCGGGCTTTTCTCGAGGCCGGACGGCACGGTAGTCGCCCTGGCGGCGCTTTCCGTGATCGCCGTATGGATACTCGTTACGAGGACCGGGCTTGGGGCGCTTTTCAGGCGTGGGAAGGGAGGCGCACCCGAGAGGGCGACCGTTATATACGGCAGCGCCCTTAAAGTCCTCTCCGGGAGGGGCTTTACGCGGCCCGGCTACATGACGCCGAGGGAGTTCTCCATTTACCTCAAGGACTCTTCCTTTCCGGGCGCGGCTATCATGAGCGAGCTTACGGACAAGTACCTTTATATAAGGTTCGGCGGGGGCGGCGGCGCACACGAAATAACGGCGCTCGAATCCCTCTACAGGAAGCTTAAGTCCCTGAAATCCAAGGGGCATGCCCCCGGAACGACGCCGTGACGTTCTTGCTCTATCCCACGTGGTAAGGTACTATTTAACGACGAAAAGCGGGTAACCCCCGCTTTTTTAATTGGAAGCGCCTGATTTTTAGTTGGAAGTGTCTGATTGGAAGTGTCTGAAAGGAATAAATCAGCGGGATAAGTCCCGGTGCCGGGTTTTTATAATGTCAGAAGATATTGTGTATAACGTCAAGGAGCTGCTGGAGCCCCTCTTGAGAGGGAAGGGCCTTGAGCTTTTCGACGTCGAATACAAGGGCTCGGGCAAAAGAGGCGTTTTAAGGGTATTCATAGACAAGGAAGAGGGGGTTACGGTAGACGACTGCGCGCTCGTGAGCAGGGAACTGGGGACGCTCCTCGATGTGCACGACATCATACCCTCGTCCTACACGCTCGAGGTGTCGTCGCCGGGCCTCACGAGGCCTCTCAGGAACCCGGCAGATTACGCGAGGTTCACGGGCAGCAAGGTGAAGATAAAGACGAGCGAGGAAATAGATAAAAGGAAGGTATTCATAGGCACGCTGGCCGGCATCGAGGACGGCGTCGTGACCGTTGAGGCCGACGGGGCCCGTTACGAGATTCCTTACGGGTCGATAGAGAAAGCGAATTTGGAACTGGATTTTTAAGGGGGCAAAACTAGATGGCGACCATGACTGAGCTTAGCAGGGTAATGGATTCTGTCTGCAAGGATAAGGGGATAGACAAGGACGAGATAGTTAACGCTGTCGAGGAAGCGGTTCTTTCCGCGGCCCAGAAGCTGTTCCGCATGCAGGATAAGGACAAGGAGCTCGAAGTGCATTTCAACGAGGACGACGGCGACGTCGAGCTCTTCGAGTTCAAGACGGTGGTCGAGGACATACAGGATCCCGACACCGAGATCACGCTCGATGCGGCGCACGAGCTCGACCCCGAAGCGGAATTCGGGGACGAGATCGGCGTGAAGATCAATCCCGAATTCACCAGGATAGCGATTCAGAACGCAAAGCAGAAAATCCTCCAGAGCATAAAGGAAGCCGAGGGGAAGGTAATTTACGAAGAGTTCAAGAACAGAAGGGGCGAGCTCATAAGCGGCATCGTGAGGCGGGTCGAAAGAAGGAACATCATAGTCGACCTCGGGCGTACGGAGGCTATTCTGCCTCCGGAGCACCAGGTGCCGAGGGAGTACTACAAGCCCAAGGAAAGACTCCGCGCTATACTCTTCGAGATCAAGGAAACCAAGCGCGGCCCGCAGCTCATACTGTCGCGCGCACACAAGGACTTCGTCAAGAAGCTCTTCGAATCGGAAGTCCCTGAGATCGGGGACCAGATAGTGGTGATAAAGGCCATATCGCGCGACCCGGGCGGGCGTACGAAGATAGCCGTTACCTCGAGCGATACGGACGTCGACCCGGTAGGCGCGTGCGTCGGTATGCGCGGCTCACGGGTGCAGAACGTCATACAGGAGCTCAAGGGCGAGAAGATAGACATCGTGCCGTGGTCGCCGGACCCGGCCCGCTTTGCCTGTAACGCCCTGTCGCCCGCCCGCGTGAGCAAGGTGATAATCGACGACGACAACAAGTCGATGGAGATAATCGTCGACGACGATCAGCTTTCCCTCGCGATCGGGAGACGCGGACAGAACGTAAGGCTCGCTTCGCAGCTGACCGAATGGAGAATCGACATCAAGACCGAGTCCCAGGTCAAGCGCGAGCAGCAGGACGTCGTCCACCTCTTGATGTCTCTCCCCAACGTCAAGGAAGTTACCGCGAATCTCCTTTACGGAGAAGGCTTCCACAAGCTGGAAGATATAGCGTTCTCGGACCCCGAGACCCTGGCCAAGTCGGCGGGGCTCAGGAGCGAGGAGGACGCCGTCAAGCTCCAGACGGCCGCAAGGATAGCGCTCAAGGACAGGCTCGAGCAGATGTCCATAGAAGAGCCGGCGCAAGAGGCGCATGAGACGGGTGAGCCCGTGGAAGCGCAAGGGGCGGTTGAGTCGCCCGAGACCGCGGAGACGGAGACCGACCGGCCTAGGGCAGAGGAAGAGCCGCTCACGGAGCAGGAATAAGGGAGTCCCCGTAAAATTTTCCGGACTGTAAGACATGCCGGAAAGGGCTGTTTAAGGCCGGTTTCCGGCTGCATAAGTATTGTTATATCCAGCTCTTTTTTGCATAGTAAAGTAAACTTTGGTACTCTACTCCGGATAACCGTACGATCATTTAAAGCGGAGGTATTTTAGCACCCGGTGCGCTCGATATGTCCAATGTCAGAATTTACGAACTGTCTAAAGATTTGAACAAGTCCAATAGAGAAATCCTTAACGTCGCCAAGGGACTCGGCATCTCGGTCAAGAGCCATGCGAGCTCCATTTCGGACGAAGAGGCCCAGAAAATAAGGGACAGGATTATTTCGTCCCACGGCGGAGAAGGAGCCCAGCAAAAGCCCGTCGACGACACGGAAAAGGTGAGGGTGTTCCGCTCCGAAAAAGGCGAGGAAGTAGTGGAGAGAAGGCAGGGCGAGCGCGTCGTTATAAGAAGAAAAAAGAAGCAGGAAGAACCGGCGGAGGAAGAGGCGGCGCAGCCGGCGGCGGAAGCGGGGGATGCGTCCCGGGCCGGTGTTTCCCCGGCTGGGGAAGAGCCCGGAGAACCCGGCGAGGCCGTTCCGGAAGAGGCGGGAGGCGAGGAAATCCCTGCCGGGGACGAAGCCGTGCTCCAGGCGCAGGAAGAAGAGGCGCTTCAGGGCGAAACGAACGGCGTGGCCGTAAACGGGGCCGAAGCGGGTGCGGGGACGGCCGAAGCCAAGGGCGACGCAAAGCCCGGAGACAAGGACGAGACCGATGAGTCCGCCAAGAAAAAGAAAAAGGTCCGCAGCAGCCGCGTCAAGCCGAAGCGGGAAGAAATAATAGACGAAGACACGCTCGAAGAATTGAGAAAGGCGTTCCGCACGAAGCTCCCCGGAAGAAAGAGGGAGTACCTGGTGGACGACAGGCGCTCGAAGGCCAAGTCCTCCCCACATGGTTTCCAGAGAGAAAGAACTTTCGACAGAGGAGGAAGGGGGGTCCAGGGGCAGAGGGATCAGCGAACTGCAGGGACCGCGGCGGACGATGCTTCGAGGGTAATTCCCTTCCCGGGGAAACCGCCCCGGCGCACGGTTAAAATCGGCGAATCCATAAATCTCGGCGAGCTCGCCAGGATGATGGGCATAAAAGCCGGCGAATTAATAAAGAAGCTTATAAGCATGGGTATGAGGGCCACCGTGAACCAGGCCCTCGATCACGAAACGGCGGCGCTGCTCGCCGAAGAATTCGATTTCGACGTGTCGGTGGATATCTTCGAAGAGAAGGACATTCTTTTGGAAGAGCCGGACACTGGCGAGGACAGGGAGCTTGCGCCGCGTCCTCCCGTAGTCACGGTCATGGGACACGTAGACCACGGAAAGACGACGCTCCTCGATTCCATAAGGCAGACGAACGTGGTGGAAGGCGAGGCCGGAGGCATCACGCAGCACATCGGCGCTTATTCGGTAGACGTCGACGGGCGCACGGTTTCGTTCGTCGACACCCCGGGCCACGAGGCCTTCACCGCTATGCGCGCGAGGGGCGCCAAGGTTACGGACGTCGTAATACTCGTAGTCGCGGCCGACGACGGCGTCATGCCGCAGACGATCGAGGCGGTGAACCATGCGCGTGCGGCCGAGGTGCCGATAATCGTCGCGATAAACAAGGTCGATAAACCCGAGGCCAATCTCGAAAGAATAAAGCGCCAGCTCTCTGAAATAGGGCTTATTTCGGAAGAATGGGGCGGCGACACGCTCTTCGCCGAGGTTTCGGCGAAGCAGAGAACAGGTATAAAGGAGCTCCTGGAACTCGTGCTCCTTCAGGCGGATATTCTGGAGCTCAAGGCCGACAAGGACAAGAGGGCGAACGGCTTCGTCATAGAGGCCGTGCTCGACAAGGGCAGGGGCCCGGTCGCGACCGTCATTGTCAGGGAAGGGACGCTCAAGATAGGGGATTACATAGTCACCGGAACGACCGTGGGTAAGGTAAGGGCGCTTATCGACGACAAGGGAAAGAGGGTGAAAGAGGCCGGCCCGTCGATGCCCGTCGAAATCATGGGCCTTTCGGGCGTGCCGGAGGCCGGTGACCGCTTCTACGTGGTCAAGGACGAAAAGGCGGCGAAGGACGTCGTTTCACACAGGGAAACCAAGATCCGCGAGACGGCAGCCGCGAAGGAAAGAAAGCCCACGCTCGAAAATCTCTTCGAGACGCTCGAGCAGGAAGAGGCCAAGGAGCTTCCGCTCATAATCAAGGCCGACACGCAGGGCTCGGTCGAGGCGGTCTCGGAATCCATAAGCAAGCTCAGCACCGAAAAATGCCAGGTGAAGATCGTGCATTCAGGCGTCGGCGGCATAACGGAAACGGACGTCGTCCTCGCGAGCGCATCGGACGCGATAATCGTGGGCTTTAACGTAAGGCCGGATGTAAAGGCGCTCGAAATCGCCGAAAGGGAGGGCATATCCCTTGAGCTGCATTCCATAATCTATAAGCTCATCGACAGGGTAAGGAGCGCGATGGAAGGCCTCCTCGACCCGATCGTGAAGGAGAAGATTACGGCGCACGCGGAAATCAGGGAGACGTTCACCATATCCAGGATAGGCACCATCGCGGGCTGTATGGTTACGGACGGAAAGATATCGAGGGATAATAACGTAAGGGTGGTCAGGGACGGCGTTACGGTTTTTGAAGGAAGGCTCTCGTCGCTAAAGCGTTTCAAGGACGATGTCAGGGAGGTCAATGCGGGTTATGAATGCGGTATCGGCATCGAGAGGTTTAACGATATAAAAGTAGGAGATATACTGGAGTTCTACACGCACGAGGAGTTTAAGCAAGAGCTTTAGCGCGCAAGCTATAGATGGTTATAGGCATAGTCAGCATTGACCTGTACATGAATGGCAACAGATCGCTCAAGGCAAAGAGGCAGATTGTAAAAAGCCTTATTCGCAGAGTACAATCCCGATTCATAAATGTCTCCATATCGGAGGTGGGCTCGCTCGACCTCTGGCAAAAAGCCACGATAGGCATAGCTTTCGTAGGTAACGAAACCCGTTTCGTGAATTCGGTCCTCGACCAGGTGACCGATTTCATCGAATCCACCGGGCTAGTCGAGATGGGGCAGCGGGAGCTCGAGATAATACATTATTAGGAGACGAGACCGGCCGATGGCAAAGAGGTCAAGCAGGGTAGGCGACCAGATTCTTAAAGAAGTATCGGGGATGCTGGTCAGGGGAGAGATCAAGGACCCCCGCGTAAGCGGCGTGTCGGTTACGGAAGTGAGGATGTCGGATCTCGGAATGGCCGAGATCTACTTTACGCTCCCCGGCGGGGAGGCCGGGAAGGACGAAGCCCTTTCGGGGCTCGAAAGCGCCAGGGGGTTTGTCCGCGGGAAGCTCGCGTCCAGGCTGAGGATGAGAAAGGTACCGGACATAAAATTCATATTCGACATCGCGCTCGAAAAGGGCTACAGAATAGACGAGATACTAAAGGAGATTTCCGGTGAATGAAGAGATGAAGGCCGTGATCGAGGCCATCCGCAATTCCGGCAGGATACTCATTACATCGCACGAAAACCCGGACGGCGACGCGCTCGGCTCGACTCTCGGGCTCGGACTCGGGCTCGAAAAGCTGGGGAAGGAGGTGGTCTTTTACAATAAGGACGGGGTGCCCGAGCTTCTGACTTTTCTCCCGGGCTCGGAGAGGATCCGAACTTCACTCGAAGGCGCGGGCGATTTCGACCTTGCTTTTGCCGTCGACTGCACCGGAACGAGCCGGGCCGGGGACGAATTCGAGGATTTCGTTAAGGCCGGCCGATGCAGGCAGGTCGTCATAATAGACCACCACCAGACGAACAGCAGCTCGGCAGACATACATCTTCTCGATTCCGGGTCTTCTTCGACAGGCGAGATCGTATACCTTCTCTTAAAGACGATGTCCGTGGAGATAGACGAAGCGATAGCGAAAAACTTATACACCACTATAGTGAGCGACACCGGGTCGTTCAGGTACTCGAACACGAATCCGGTGACGTTCAGGGACGCCTCGGAGCTTGTCGAGCGGGGTGTTGACCCTGCTGAAATATCGGAAGCTCTCTTCGAGAGCGAGCCGCTCCGGAAGCTCCGGCTCGTGGCTCTTGTGCTTCCCACGCTGAGCGTCCGGGAAGGGAACAGGGTAGCCTCGGTTGTCATAGATAGAAGCATGTTCGAAAAGGCGGGCGCCCGGAGGGAGGATACCGAGGGGCTCGTCAACATACCCAGGAGCATAAAGGGCGTCGAGGTCGCGGTCGCGTTCAGGGAAGAAGCCGGGAACGGGTCCCCCTTCTGGAAGATAAGCTTCCGGTCCAAGGGGGACGTGGACGTCGCCAGGATAGCCGAGCGTTTCGGGGGCGGGGGGCATAAGAAGGCCGCGGGCTGCTCCGTGGAAGGGACGCTCGAGGAAGTGCAGTCGAAAGTGTTCGGCTGTATAGGCGAGGAGCTTGAATGAATGGAGTGATAGTCCTCGACAAGCCCGAGGGTATAACGTCCCGGGCGGCGGTAAACACTGTAAACAGGCTTCTTCAAATAAAAAAATCGGGCCATACCGGTACGCTCGACCCGTTCGCCACCGGCGTTTTGCCGATCTGCGTAAACGACGCCACGAAGATAATTCCTTTTATGAATAGCGGTTACAAGAAATACGAGGCGCTCATAAGGCTCGGCATAAGGACCGACACCATGGATCTCACCGGGAAAGTCCTTTCCGAGGAGGCGCTTCCGGACATAGATAAAATCGCGCTTCAAGGTGTATTTTCTAAATTTATAGGTAAAATTAATCAGATTCCCCCAATGTTTTCGGCATTGAAGAAGGGCGGGGTAAGGCTCTACGATTATGCTCGAAAGGGGGTCGAAGTGGAAAGGGCTCCGAGAAGTGTGACGATAAAGGAACTAGAGCTCCTGGATTTAAATCCGCCCTTTATCAGGATTATGGTAAAATGTTCGCGCGGGACGTACGTGCGCGTGCTGGCATCCGATATAGCCGACGAGCTCGGCTGCGGCGGGCACCTTGCGGAGCTGAGAAGGATTGAAAGCGACGGCTTCGGGCTCGAGCGCGCCGTGACGATAGAAGATTTAACGAATGGCGTCGTCAGGCTCATGCCTCTCGAAGACGCGTTGTCGCACATGGCGCGTGTCGATGTCGGGCGCGACCTGGCGGCGGAGATAAGGGAAGGAAAACAGATAAGAAAGACAAGCTTGAAAAATATCGACATCCCCGATTTCAAGACGGGCGACAAGCTGGGCGTCTATGAAGACGGCAGGCTCATTTCCGTCACCGAGGCCCTTACGGATGCGTCGGGCATGGACACCGCCGAGGACGGCGAGGTCGTGCTCAGGCTGCTCCGTGTCCTGAATTGAAAACGGACGTTTTTATATATCTTACTGAGGAGGGTATTAAATGCCTATAGATAAGGAAGAGAAATCACAGATAATAAGCGAATTCGCTCATCATCCGAAAGACGTCGGCTCGTCCGAGGTCCAGGTGGCTATACTTAGCCGCCGCATACAGGACCTTTCGGCTCATGCGGAGAAGGCGCCCAAGGATTTTCATTCGAGGCGTGGGCTTGTATCGCTGGTTGCGAAGAGGAGAAGGCTTCTCAACTATATTAAAAGGCACAACCCGGAGAGCTATCCGGAACTCATACAGAAACTCGGACTGCGAAAGTAGGGTTTAAGGAGGTTTAGTTTTGAGCAATCAACCAAAGAAAGTTGAAACCCGGATTTTCGGGAAACGATACGAGCTCGATACGGGCTCGCTGGCGCGTCAGGCCAGCGGGGCGGTATTCGCGCGTAACGAGGACACGGCGGTACTGGCTACCGTCGTCGCAGTGGATGAAAAGACCGAGGGCGAGGATTTCCTTCCCCTCACTATTAACTACCAGGAAAGGCCGTCCGCGGCGGGAAAGATACCCGGCGGCTACTTCAAGCGTGAAGGCAGGCCGAACGAGAAGGAAGTTCTTACTTCGAGGCTTATAGACAGGCCGATAAGGCCGCTCATCGCGAAGGACTTCACGTTCCAGACGCAGATCATCGTCACAGTCTTTTCGGCCGACGCCGACCACGACCCGGACGTGTTGTCTATTACGGCGGCCTCGGCCGCGCTCATGGTTTCGGACGTCCCGTTCGCGGGGCCGCTCGCGGCTGTGAGGGTCGGAAGGGTCGAAGGAAGGTTCATATGCAACCCGACGAAGGAGGAGCTCGCCGAGAGCGATATGAACATAGTGGTCGCGGGCACCAAAGATGCGATAGTGATGGTGGAGGGGGGGGCGAACGAGGTCCCGGAACCCGAAATCGTCGACGCGCTCATGTTCGCCCACGAAAGCATACAGGAATTCATCAAGCTCCAGGAAGATCTTTTGTCCGGGCTCGAGATAGAAAAGAGGCAGTACGAAGGGCCGGTCGAAGAGGACCCGTTCGAGGCCGAGATTCTGGCGTTTGCCGGCGGGAAGCTGAAAGACACGCTCGTATGGTCCTCGAAGGCCAAGAGGCGCGAGCGCATAAAGAGCATCAAGCAGGAAACCGAAGAGCACATGGCCTCTCTTCATCCCGAAGAAGAGGAAATAAAGATTTCAAAGCCCTTCGAGAAGGTTCTGAAGTCCCTCGTCAGGGACCTCATCGTAAAGGACCGGATAAGGCTCGACGGCAGGGGTTATACCGACGTCAGGAACATATACGGCCAGGTCGGATTCCTCCCCCGCGCCCACGGCTCGGCGCTGTTTACCAGGGGCGAGACGCAGGCGGCGGTCACCGCGACGCTCGGGACGGCGTACGACGAGCAGAGGATCGACTCGCTCGAAGGCGACATCACGAAGACCTTCATGCTCCACTACAACTTCCCTCCCTACAGCGTCGGCGAAGTCAGCCACAGGCTCGGGCCGGGCAGAAGGGAGATAGGGCACGGAGCGCTCGCCGAAAGGGCGATACTGCCGGTGCTTCCGCCGAAGGACCAGTTCCCGTACACGGTGAGGGTCGTCTCCGACGTTCTGGAATCGAACGGCTCCTCTTCGATGGCGACTGTCTGCGGCGCGGCGCTTTCGCTCATGGACGCGGGCGTACCCATAAGCGCGCCCGTGGGCGGCATAGCGATGGGCCTCATTAAAGAGGAAGACAACTTCGTCATCCTGACGGACATACTCGGCGACGAGGACCACCTCGGCGACATGGACTTTAAGGTCGCGGGCACGAGGGCGGGCGTCACCGCGCTTCAGATGGATATCAAGGTTATCGGCGTCACGAGGGACATACTTTCGACGGCGCTTGAGCATGCGAATAACGCAAGGATGGTCGTCCTCGACAAGATGGCCGAGATACTCGACCAGCCGAGGGGCGATATATCGCCGTTTGCGCCGAGGATAATCTCCATACAGATTAACCCGGAGAAGATAAAGGACGTCATAGGCTCCGGCGGGAAGACCATAAAGAAGATAGTCGAGGTTACCGGTGCGCAGATAGACATCGACGACAGCGGCAGGGTCAACATCGCGTCGCCCGACAGGGATGCATGCGACAGGGCCGTCAAGATCATCCAGGGTATTGTCGAGGAGATAGAGGTCGGAAAGATTTACAGGGGAACCGTAAAACGGATACTAGATTTCGGCGCTATCGTCGAGCTTGGCTTCGGTAAGGACGGACTCGTTCATATATCCGAGCTTGCCCCGAACAGGGTCAATAGCGTAACCGACGTCATTCAGGAAAATGACGAGATACTAGTCAAGTGTATCAGCAGGGAGAACGACGGCAGAATAAGGCTCAGCCGTAAGCAGGCCCTTGGCGAAGACATAGAGAATTACACCAACAACGCACTCTAGAATTGTCCCGGGACCGGCGGGCCTAACGGTTCTCCGGTCTTACGTTCCATTCTCCGAAGAAAAGCGGTGAAAGAAAAGAAACCGAGACTGCTCGTCATCCTTGGCCCCACGGCATCCGGCAAGAGCCGGCTCGCGATGGAAATCGCAGGGGCCCTGGACGGTGAGATCGTGAGCTCGGACTCCCTCCAGGTTTATAAGCATCTCGACATAGGAACGGCGAAGCCCTCCCCCCAAGAGAGGGCCCGGGCGCCGCATCACCTCGTAGACATCCTAGAGCCCGGCGAAGAGTTTAACGCCGGGACCTTCAGGCGTGGGGCCTCTTCGGTCATAGAGTCTCTCGCCGCGGCCGGTAAAAAAATAATAGTCGCGGGCGGGACGTACCTGTATGTAAAGGCGCTCCTCTCGGGCCTTATCGAGGGCCTCCCCGCCGACCGCGGGCTGAGGGCCGCGCTCAGGAAGGAGCGGGCGGAGCACGGGCCGGAGTATCTCTACAAGAGGCTCTCATCTGTCGACCCGGAATCGGCTTCGAAGATTCATCCCAGGGATTACATCAGGACCGAGAGGGCCCTCGAAGTGTACGAGCTAACGGGCCAGAAGATGTCGCTCCTCCAATCACTCCACGAATTCGGCGTCCGCGATTACGATTACCTCAAAATCGGTATAAACGTCGAGCGCCAGGAGCTCAGGCAGAGAATAGACGAAAGGGTTGACGGCATGATCTCGGCCGGGCTCGTGGACGAGGTGCGTCGCCTCCGCGCCATGGGATACGGCCCGGGGCTAAAGCCCATGCAGTCCATAGGCTATAAGGAGATGAACGCTTACATCGACGGAGAGATCGGCCTCGAAAGGGCAGTCGAGCTCATAAAGCGCGACACCAAACGCCTGGCCAAGCGCCAGATGACGTGGCTAAGGGCTGATAAGGAGATTCACTGGCTGGATATTCCGGAGGATATGGGAAAGGTTCTGGAAATTGCCGAGGTATTCTTCCGAGGCGAATGAGCCGCACCCTGCAGTAATACGTCACTCGTACTTCTTGAGCTCCTCGTCCACCTTCTTTAAATACTCGCTTTCGGATTCTTCCCCGGGCGCCGCCGGAATGAATTCGACGTCGTCCCCGGGCCGTTTGGACTTATGAAGGAAGAGCGCGATACCCACCGCGCCCAGGACGACCGCCATACCGGGCATTACCCAGAGGAGCCAGTTTATCCCCTTTTTCGGGGGCGACGCGAGTATGGAGTCGCCGTAGCGTTTTACGAAGTAGTCGATCACTTCCTGGTTGGTCTTCCCTTCTTCGAGCTGCTTCCTTATTATCTGCCGCATGTCGTTCGCAAGGTTCGAGTTCGACTCGGCGACGCTCTGCCCCTGACATACGGGGCACATGAGGAGATAGGCAATCTCGTTAACCCTGTCGTCTAGGCTCTTCTCGTCGGCAAGGGCGGAGGCGGAAAAGAGGAACAGCACGGTCAGCGCCAGAGTGATGATGCCACTATATTTCTTCGTGTTCGTTAACGTCATGATATCGCTCCGCCCGGCGGCTATGAAGTCTCGGCCTCGCCGGGCTTCATGGCCCTTTCGAGGTAATAATCGATTATTTCGCCCGTGAGCGGGCCGTTGTACTTGTCCCGTATCCTGCCCGTCTCGTCGATAAAGTATGTCTCGGGCACCCCTCCTATACCGAAGTCTACCTGTATCTCCTCTTCGGGGTCTATACCGTGGGGATATTGCCCGCCGAACCTCTCCATGTACGACATGGCGTTCTCGTTGTCGTCCCAGACGTTGACGCCGATGAATACGACGTCCCTGTCCTTGTACTTCTGCCACGCTTCTTCGAGGGCCGGGGCCTCCTGGCGGCAGGGGATGCACCACGACGCCCAGAAGTTGAGGAGCACTGTCTTTCCCTTGAGCTCCTCCGAGGAAATTCTCTTTCCGTCGTAAAGCTTTATCGTGAACGGAGGGGCCTCCTTTCCGACGAGGGGCGAAGTCTTCGTGATGTCCCTCTCACCGAAGAGCGCATATCCAAGAACGGCCAAAATTATCAGGATGACCGCGAGAACGGTATATTTGATGATAGAATTAATTATTCTCATCTTGCCTGCTTTTCTGGGGAATGAGAGATATTATAGCCAATCCTGTGAAATTTTCATATTATACGGGATATTAAGACCGTTTCGGGCCGGAGGCCCGTTTCTTTCACAACCCGGCGAAATCCCGGGGGCGTTGTGCTATAATAAAAGCTCAGGGTTATGGGTTTTTCCCCGGCAATAATATATACATGAACAGCGACTACGATAATGTCGGGAACGGCAGCATGAGGTTTCATGACGAAGAGGTGGAGCGTTACAGGGCTCTCCTCGAATACGGGGTTCTCGACACTGCGCCGGAAGAGGCGTTCGACGAGATATCCCGTCTCGCCGCTTATATATGCAAAACCCCCATCGCGCTGATTACATTCGTCGATGAGGGCCGGGAATGGTTTAAATCCGTGACCGGCCTCGACGCGGACATTTCCGAAGTCCCCAGGGACAAGTCTTTCGGGGCGTACGTGATTAATAACCAGGGCGACTTTCTGTCTATATCCAACCCGCTCGAAGACGACAGGACAAAGCGTAATCCTTTTCTTAACAAATTGAAGGACATAAATTTTATAGCGGGGGTCCCTCTCACGGACGACGCCGGACACAAGCTCGGGTCGCTCTCGGTCATGGGATTCACCCCGAAGGAATTGAGCTCCGAGCAGATATCCATGCTGCATACGATAGCGAGGAAGGTCGTGCTCCAGCTCGAAAAGAACCGGAACGCCGTCGAAGAGCGGGAGAGACGGCATGAGACGGGGCTCAGGGTCGCCGCGGCCTCCGGCGACGTTCTCGAGAATAACGGCTCCGCGAAGGAAGAAGACAGCGAATATTCAGCCCCTGCCCCGGATAACCCGGTCTTGAAAGCCGAAGCCGGGACGGTTAATCCCGAAGCGGGGGCGGATGAAGAAGGCCCCGAAGCCATACGAAACGAGATAAGGGGCAGGCTTGGGGATCTCGAGAGACAGAACAAAAAACTCCTTCTTTTATGCGAGATGGACGAGCTTTTACAGGCTTCGAGGACGGAGGAAGAGGTTTATACGATAATAGCCCATTATTCGAAGCTTCTTTTTCCCGAGGGCTCGGGCGGACTTTTCATTTTCAACGATATTCTTACGCTGCTCGAATGCGTTACGAGCTGGGGCGAAATAAAAAGCCAGCGCGAGTTCCTCCCGGACAAGTGCTGGGCGCTCAGGCTCGCCAGGGTGCACATGTCGAACAGCCTAAGCCGGGAGCTTTACTGCCAGCACCTCGACCATTCGGAATCCGTAAACTACTTCTGCGCGCCGCTGGTTGCCAGGGGGAAGACGCTCGGTCTCCTATACATCGAGCAGGGGAGTTCTTCCGGAAGCGAGACCGACGCCCACGCACGGCATGCGTACGACCAGCACATTGCCGCGACTGCGGCCAAGCTTTCGGCCCTTAGCCTGGCCAACATCCAGCATCACGAGTCTCTCAAGAATTTCGCCATATACGATTCGCTTACCGGGCTCTTCAACAGGCGCTACATGGAAGAAACCCTGAAGCGCGAGATAAGCAGGGTGACACGTAACAAGGAGCCGCTCGGGCTTATAATGATAGACATCGACCATTTCAAGCAGTTCAACGACACATACGGCCACACGGCCGGGGACATGCTGCTCAAAAGTATCGGGGATTTCTTCAGGGACAGCATCAGGCGCGAGGACATCGCATGCCGTTACGGGGGAGAGGAGTTCGTTCTCATTCTTCCCGGCTCGTCGCTCGAAAATACCTTCCGGAGGGCCGAGCAGCTCCACGAGGAAATAAAGCGCGTCCGCGTGAGGCACAGGGGCGGGTTCATAAGCTCGGTCCAGGTTTCTATGGGCGTCGTGGTCTTCTCCGAGCACGGCAATTCGGCCGAGCTCCTCCTGGAATCCGCCGACAAGGCCCTGTACAAGGCGAAGTCCCTCGGCCGGAACAGGATAGTAGTAGCCTGACGGCGACGCCCGGAAACCGGGCGACCCGCCGATTTCACGTCCCGCTTCTCAGTCGGCCGAAGCCGGGGTTCCCTTGAAGCTCTTTAGATTCTCGGCGCTCTCGAAATAATAGACGCTGCCGTCGGGGGCCGCGCCTATGACTGCAGCCGCCTTATCCACCTGCTGCCCGCTAACCGGGTCCACGGCCACCCTGCTCTCCGCGCTCGCTTTCAGGCGCGCCTCGCACATCTCGCAGCAACCGTAGTAGGTTTTGTCCTCGACGACGACGGGTATCTGCTCCTTGGGGAAGACGTGGTCCGTCATCATGCATACGTACTTGGACTCGACCCGGGTCACTGCGGGCGAGCCGTTATCGGCCCTTGATTCGCTGAGCTGAAATCCAAATACCGCGGCCATGCAAAGGGCGGCAAGGGCGAATGCCTTCAATGTCAACATTCTCGTATTCATATCTGTTTCCTCCTTGAAGTGGAATCCGGAATTAAAATTATATACGACGTTTCCTTTGTTAAAAACGAAATCTTAATCAGTGTCCGTTTTCGTGCGTGTGCCCGTCCGACTCTTCTTTCATGCGCTCATAGTCATCGGTAGTCATACCGGGCAGCCTGTCCACGAACGCCGCTATTGCCCATATCTCGTCGTCCGTGTGTGTCGAGCCGAATTCGAGCATCGCGGTCATCTTGATGCCGTGCTTCACCACCCAGAAGGTCTCGCGCGGCTCGAGCCCCCCGGCGATTTCTGTAAGCGCCGGGGGAGGCGGGTTGAATCCCTTCGCCGGCTCCGCGCCCGGAGCGCCGTGACATCCGGAGCACATGTCGTCGTAGAGGCCGAAGCCCTTCTCTACGAGCGAAGGGTCGTCAAGGGCCGGAGCGCTTATGTCCCTCGAATGATACTCTATGGACCTGTCCCTGGCCTCCGTCAGTATCCACTCAACGGGCTTTGTGTGAGGCTCCGTGGCCGCGACGTTGTAGCGGCCCGAATAGATGTAATAAAAAGCACCGCCTATAATAACTACCAGGAGAAATATGGTTTTCATGTTACCTCCCTCCTTATGGTTTAGCTTCACCCGTCAGCTTCCTTCCTTTCCAGAAGGAATAAACCACAGGGATAATTATAAGCGTAAGTGCGGTCGAAGTAACGAGCCCCCCGACCATCGGCGCCGCGATTCTTTTTACCATGTCGGCCCCTGCCCCCGTGCTCCACATGAGCGGCATCAGGCCCAGTATAGTCGTTGCGACCGTCATCATCTTCGGCCTCACCCTCTGCACGGCGCCTTCCATTATCGCTTCGTCGAGGTCTTTCTCCGTTTTCATGGAGCCGCTCCCGACCCTTCTTTCGTAGGCCTCGTCTAGGTACATGATCATGACTATGCCCGTCCCGGCCGCGAGCCCCGCGAGCGCGATTATCCCCACCCACACTGCTATGCTCATGTTGTATCCGAGAAGATACAGAATCCAGACGCTCCCTATGAGAGAGAAGGGGACCGTGAAGAGAACGATGAAGGATTCGGTCACGGAGCTGAAATTGATGTAGAGGAGAAGGAATATTATGAAGATCGTGAGCGGGAGAATATAGGACAGCCTCTCCTTTACACGTTGTAAATATTCGTACTGCCCCGCCCATTCGAGGTAGTAGCCCGCCGGCAGCTCGACCTTCTCCCGTATGATTTCCTTGGCCTCGTTCACATACCCCTCGTAGTCCTTTCCTGAGGCGTCGATGAAGACGTAGCCCACCTTCTGCCCGTCCTCGTTCCTTATCTCGGAAGGGCCGGTGCTGAAGCTTATGTCGGCGAGGAGCGTAACGGGCACCTGTGCCCCGGAAGGGGTGCCGACGAGGACTCTTTCGAGCCTTTCGGGATCCGTCCTGAAATCCCTTTGGTACCGGACGTTGACGGGGTATCTCTCCTGTCCCTCGACCGTCTGCGAGATGTTCTTCCCGCCTATGGCCGTTTCGATCACTTCCCCTACGTCGCCGACCGTGAGGCCGTACCTGGCCGCCTTCTCGCGGCTTATGTCGAAGTCGAGGAAGTATCCGCCCGTGATCCTCTCGGCGAAGACGCTCCTAGTCCCGGGCGTGCCGGAGAGGGCTTTTTCGATTGAGGTGCCAATCTTCTCTATCGTTTTAAGGTTGGGGCCGAACACCTTTATGCCGAGGTTGCTCCTGAAGCCCGAGGTCAGCATTTCCGTTCGCGTCTGTATCGGCATCCAGAATATATTCGCCATTCCGGGGAACTTTACCGCATCGTTCATTTCGGCTATAAGCTTGTCCCACGTCATGCCCTCGCGCCATTCGGATTCGGGCTTTAACGTGACGACCGTCTCGACCATGCTGAGCGGCGCGGGGTCGGTCGGGGATTCCGAGCGGCCGATCTTTCCGAACACCCTTTCGACCTCGGGGAACTGCTTGAGCATCCGGTCCTGTATTTGGAGGACGCGCGTCGCCTCCGTTATCGACATGCCGGGCACGGCTGTAGGCATGTAAAGAATCGTCCCCTCGTTTAAAGGCGGCATGAACTCCGAGCCGAGCTTTAAAAACGGCACAATCGTCAGGAGGAAGAGCACGATCGAAGTTATGAGCACGGTCGGCTTCCAGCGGAGGACGAATTTCATCACCGGGTCGTAGAGCTTTATAAAGAACCTGCTTATCGGGTTCGTCTCCTCGGGCTTTATCCTGCCCGTGACGAGGAGCGCTATGAGCGCCGGGGTTATCGTTATCGCGAGGAGGGACGAGAAGAACATGATAAACGTCTTCGTGAAGGCGAGGGGCTTAAAGAGCCTCCCCTCCTGGTATTCGAGGGTGAAGACGGGGAGGAACGAAACCGTTATTATGAGGAGCGAAAAGAATACCGGCCTTCCGACCTCCTTCATCCCTTCCATCACGGCCCGGAACCTGTCGCCTTTCTCGCCTTCCTCCTGCCACTTCTCGAGCTTCTTGTGAACGTTCTCTATGAGCACGATGGACGCGTCGACCATCTCGCCTATGGCTATCGCGATCCCGCCGAGCGACATTATATTCGCGTTGAGTCCCATGTAGTACATCGGTATGAACGCCATGAGAACCCCTATCGGTATCGAGATTATGGGGATCGCGGCGCTCCTCCAGTGAAGGAGGAAAACGATTATGACGAGGCTCACGATTATCATTTCCTCGATCAGGGTCCCGCGCAGCGTATCTATCGCTCTCTCGATGAGATTCGACCTGTCGTACGTCGTGACGATTTCGACTCCCTCGGGGAGCGACGGCTTCACGTCTTCGAGCTTCTGTTTTACCCTCTCGATGACGTCGAGGGCGTTCTCGCCGTAGCGCATGACGACTATGCCGCCGACGGTCTCACCCTTGCCGTCGAGCTCGGCGGCCCCGCGTCTCATGTCGGGCCCGAGGTGAACGGACGCGACGTCCCTCACGAGAACCGGCGTCCCGTTTCCGTTCGTGCCTATGGAAATGTTCTCTATGTCTTCCGTCGATTCTATGTATCCCCGTCCCCTGACGAAATACTCGGTGGAGGCGAGCTCGACGACCCTGCCGCCGACGTCGTTGTTGCTCCTTCTCACCGCATCGATAACGTCGTTTACGGGTATCCCGTACGCCAGGAGCTTGTTCGGATCGATTTCTATCTGGTACTGCTTGACGAACCCCCCGACGCTCGCTACCTCGGCCACGCCGGGGACGGATTCGAGCCAGTAGCGGAGATACCAGTCCTGGAGGCTCCTAAGCTCGGAGAGGTCTCTCGTTCCGGTCTCGTCGGTGAGCGCGTACTGGAAGACCCAGCCAACGCCCGTCGCGTCGGGCCCGAGGGTAGGGGTCACGCCTTCGGGGAGCTTTCCGGCGACCTCGTTCAGGTATTCGAGCACCCTGCTCCTCGCCCAGTAAATGTCGGTCCCGTCCTCGAATATGATGTAGACGAGTGACGTCCCGAACATCGACTGCCCCCTCACGGCGCTCACGCCGGGCGCTGCTATCATGCTCGTAACTATCGGGTACGTAATCTGGTCCTCTATGATGTCGGGGCTCCGGCCGTCCCAGTCGGTGTAGACGATTACCTGGACGTCCGAGAGGTCGGGGATGGCGTCGAGCGGCGTATTCTTCATCGCCCAGTAGCCCCAGACGGCCATGAAAGCGACTATGGTAATCGTGATGAACCTGTTTTTCGCCGAGTATTCTATTATCCTGTCTATCATCTCTGTCTCCGTCGGATATGCCGCGCCGGTCAGTGGCTGTGGCCCGCTCCGTCCTCCTGCCACGCCGCCGCCGCGTCCTGTATCCTGCTCTCGGAATCTATGAGAAAACGCGCGTTTGTGACGACGAGCTCCCCGTCCGAGAGGCCGCCCAGCACTTCGTAGTATCCGCCGGCTTTCGCCCCGAGCCTGACGGCCCTTATCTCCATTCTGCCCCCGCCCTTGCTGACGAAGACGATGTCGCTCGCGCCCGTACGCAGCACGGCCGAGTCGGGGACGGCCAGCCTTTCGCCTACGGGGACGTCTATGACGACGTCGGCGTACATCTCGGGAAGGAGGCTGAGGTCGGGGTTCGGGAATTCGAGGCGCGCCTTAGCCGTCCGGGTCTTCATGTCGAGATGAGGGGATATAAACGTCACCTTCCCCTTGAATTCACGGCCGGGGAGGGCGGCGAGCGTCATCGTGGCCTCGTCTCCGACCTTGACCAGGGAAATCTCGTTCTCGTATACGTCGGCCTCGACCCAGACGCTCGAATGGTCGGCTATCGTGTAAAGGACGGTGTCGGGCTCGACGTACATGTTGGGGAAGACGTTCTTTTCGAGGACGTGGCCCGAGACGGGGGAGTAGACGACGAGGTTATCCTTCACCTTTCCGGTTCTCGCGAGCTCGTCTATCTGTCCCTGAGATACGTCCCAGAGCCTGAGTCTCCTCTCGGCGGCATCGAGGAGCGCGTCGGAGCCGCCGGATATTTCCGGATAGCCGCTGCCCGAGAGGGCATCCTTCGAGCGGAGGGCTATAAGGTATTCCTCCTGCGTCGAGACGAGCTCGGGGCTGTATATGGAAAAGAGCGGCTGGCCCTTGTGGACGTGCTCGAACGTGTAATCGACGTAGAGCCTGTCCACCCAGCCGCTGAACCTCGTGTGCACGCGCTCGACCTTCGTCTCGTCGAGGACGACTATGCCGACGGTTCTTATAGTCCTGTCGAGTGGGCGCATCGTTACAGGCGTCGTCTTCACGCCTATGAGCTGCTGCCTTTCCGGGCTCACCGTAAATTCCGTCTTCGGCTTGCCGGCGTCTGCGTCCGTCGGGATTTCCTCCATCACGTGCCCGCCGTGGTCTTCACCTTGAGGCGTTCGGGTCTCGTCCGGCGCGTCGTGATGCTCGTGGCCGTTATCCTTCATCACGGGGGTGAGCTCCATGCCGCATATGGGGCACGTGCCGTGGTCTTTCATCTTCACCGATGGGTGCATGGGGCATGTCCAGTAATCTATCTCGCCCTCGGCCGTCAGCACGGGCTTCAAGGTGTGCTCGTGGCCCTTTTGAAAGAAAGGGATTTCCCTCAGGCCCGGAAGGGCGTGACCGTAACGGTATAATCCGTAGGCGATTACCGCGAGGGCGATAAGTACGGCGACGAGGGTGATGCTGTTTCGTTTTTTCATTTTCCTTCTCCTCCGGCTCCTGCGATCTCTGCCCCTGTAAACTCCTCTATCCTGGCTATTGCCTTCAGATACTCCGCGAGGTTTCTTTCGTATTCGAGCTCGAAGCTGAATACGGCGGCGAGGCTGTCGAGGAGGGCCGAAAAGTCGACGGCGCCCGTCTGGTATGCCGACGTCGCGGATTCGAGGGCCAGCCTCGATTGCGGGATTATCCCTTTTTCGTAAAGGTCCATCAGCTTCGCGGCAGTCCTCGCACCGAGGTAGCTTTCCTTAACGGAGAAGAGGACCTCCCGGTTCGTATTCCTGTAATCCTCTTCGGCGCCCCTCAGGTTGAGCGCCGCCTCCTCGACGCCGAGGCTCTGCTTCCGCCAGAAGTAGAGCGGCACCTTGACCCCGAGCGACACTTCCCAGACGCCGTCCATGCCCTTCCCCTCCTTCCCCATCACTCCGGGAGAGAGGCCGACGACGAAGTCGGGGTAGAGCTCCTTCCTGGCGAGGGCGAGCGATTCCTGCCCGGACATGACCAGGCTTTCCTTTACGGCAAGGGCGGGGGAGTTCTCCCCGGCGAGTGTTTCCGCTTCTTCGGGCGAGAAGGGAAGGGGCGTCCTTGCGGGCTCCTCCGGCCTCCCGAGAGGGGCGTCCGACGGGCGGTCGAGGAGGGAATTGATCCCGGCCTCTATTATCTCTCTTCTGAGCTCGAGCACTTCAATCTGCTCCAGGAGCTTCGACGTTTCGACGCCGGCCGTGATCATGTCCTGCTGGGCGCCCCTTCCGACCTCGTACCTTACCTTCGCTATCTCGGTGAATTTTTCGAGGAGCGTTTTATTCTTCCGGGTGATCTCGATCGCTTTCAGTGTGAGCTGCCAGTCGTAGTAGGCAGATTTGAGATCGGCGACTACTTTCCTTTCGCTCGCCTCGTATGATTTGCCTTCGGCCTCTGCGTATATCGAGGCTATCTTCTCCTTGAGCGAGAGCTTGCCGGGAAAGGGTATCTCCTGCGAGACCGAAAACCTCAGCATGCTGTTCGGGTCTTCTTCTAGTGTGATGCTGTCGAACGTGACGTTCTGCCAGCCGACGCCTATCATGGGGTCGGGCAGGGTGCCCTCCTGCTTCGGACGTTTTTGCGACGCCTCCCACCTGGCCCGTGCGGCTCTCAGCCCGGGATTCTTTTCGAGCGCTTCGAGAACGAGCGAGTCGAGCGTCACGACGTCGTCGGCGTGCGAGATGGCTGAACATCCCAGTAAAATCGCGAGGACGCATAATAAATTCTTCATCTTTTCACCTCCATGGAGGTTTTAAACAGTTCTCTGGCTTACGGGTTTTAAAGATTCGAAAAGACGCAGGTATCCGTAGCCGCGGGGAACGCGGAACGGTCCCGGTTTTCAGGACGGGTCTATAGCAGAAGGGATGAGTCAGTGATTTCGAGCCCGGGGGGCGAGTGCTCCTTCGAGGCGACGTTCCTCGGCTCGAGAGGATCGCCCGGTGTAAAATCGAGCATGACTACGGGTATTGTGAAAACTACCGTTCTTACGGTGAAATTATTGTCTATAGAGGCGTTTACGAGGCTCTCGAAACAGCAGGACGAGGCCGAGTCTCCCGACTCACGGGAGATCGATGCTCCTTCCTCAGGCGCAGCTTTATCGGCCTCCCGGGCCATGCCGTGACAGCCGGGGTGTTGCGACTGCGCCTCTCCCGGTGCGGGCGCAGGGGATGCGAGCGCAACCGGCCTGAATCCGCTGTAGCAGACAAGGACTATTAATATGAGGGTGAGGCTTATGTATCTCGTCATCGCTTCTGGTTATAAAATACAACTTAAAAGCACGAAGTCAACGGCCTTGAAACTTGCCCGAATGGGGGAGCCCCGGCAGCGGGCGTTCGTTCAGGCGGCTCATGAGACAATAGCCGAAGCTTCGGTTAATCTACATTATTGCCACATATTAACGCGTCTGGGAGGCTCGGAATGGAATTTACCAAAATCAGCGGAACCGACATTGAATCTTCGAGAATAGGGCTCGGGTGCTGGGCGATAGGCGGCTGGCTTTGGGGCGGGAGCGAGGAGAGGGAGTCGATAGATACCATAATCTCGGCGCTGGACAGGGGGATAACCCTCATCGACACCGCGGCGATATACGGCTTCGGGAGGTCCGAGGAGATCGTAGGGAAGGCGATCGCGGAGTACGGAAACCGCGGGAAAATAATCCTCGCGACGAAAGCCGGGCTCGACTGGACATCCGGAAAGGTATACAGGAACTCTACGCGTGACCGCATAATGAAGGAGGTCGAGGATTCGCTTACGCGCCTCCGGACGGATTACATAGACATCTACCAGATACACTGGCCGGACTACGATACGCCGATAGAGGAAACCGCAAAGGCGATGAACGAGCTTTTCGAAAGGGGGGTCATTAAGGCCATAGGGGTCAGCAACTATTCCCCGGAGCAGATGGACGTATTCAGGAAAAATTCGCCCCTCCACACGTCGCAGCCCCCTTATAACCTTTTCGAGCGCGGTATAGAGGAAGACATCCTGCCCTACTGCGACGGCAACAAAATCACCATGCTCCTTTACGGCGCCATATGCAGGGGGCTCCTCAGCGGGAGGATGAACAAGGACACCCAATTCGAGGGCGACGACATACGAAAGGCTGATCCCAAGTTCGGCGAGCCGAGGTTTGCGCAGTACCTGGAGGCCGTGAGCCTCCTCGATGAATATGCCCGGAAGCACTACGGAAAGCGCGTCATACATCTGGCCGTAAGGTGGGTGCTCGACAAGGCGCCTTCGCACATAGCGCTATGGGGTGCGAGGCGTCCGTCGCAGCTCGACCCGGTCGGCGACATAACGGGCTGGTCGCTCAAGAACGAGGACTTCGAAGCTATAGATAGAATTCTCGAAGAGGCAATATCCGAACCCGTAGGGCCCGAGTTCATGGCCCCTCCCGAGCACGGGCCGGCGTGAGACGGGTCAATCCTTGTCGAGAGATTTTATCGTCCCGGGCGTAAGCTCACGGAGGCTGCCGAGTATGACATCCGCGCTCTCGAACTCCGCCGGGGTCAGTCTCTTGTCGGGTATGGCGATGCAGTACATACCCGCGCCCTTCGCCGACCTGAGACCGTTTATCGAATCCTCTATCGCAACGCATTCGGCGGGCTCGACGCCCAGCGTCTCCGCCGTGTGCACGTAGATGTCGGGGTGGGGCTTCCCGTTTCCGACGGAGTCGCCCGAGACTACGGCGAGGAAATGATCGCGGAGCGAGAACATGTCAAGGACGAAGTTTACGACCCTTAACGGAGAGCTCGACGCGACGGCAAGCCTGTAGCCCTCTTCGCCGAGCTGTTCGAGGAGGGGCGCCAGGGCCGGTATCACTTCGAGCTCTTTCTCGTATATGGACGTGAGTATGGAGATGCGCTCGTTTATTATTTCCTCGACGGTTTCTTCGAGGTCGAACGTATCGACGAGGAGCCTCCCGGAATCGCGCTGGTTGAGCCCCACTATTTTGTCCCTGTAGTCGGGGCTGTAATCTATGTTCCTCCTGGCCAGCAGTATCCTCTCGGTTTTTTCCCAGAGCGGCTCGCTGTCTATCATGACGCCGTCCATGTCGAATATCACTGCGTTTATCATAGAATGTCCGTCCCGGTCTCTGTTCGGGAATTCCCGGCGCCGGGTTTTGCAATGAGCCTACCCGGGGAATCACCCGCTAGAAAGTGTCGGACGGGCATCCGCCCTCATGCGGATGCCCCGAAAGAAGGTTGGAGAATCGGTATGACTTATATTTCTTTAAGCGCCGGCTTATGCGCGCCGTTCCTTAATCGAACGTAATCCCGAAATTGAGGTAGCCGCCGCTGGAAGGGCCGTAATAGCTCGGCCCGTAATAAACGGGAGGCGGGGCGTATACTACCGGCGGCGGGGCGTATACTACCGGAGGAGACGAATAGTATATGTAATTGCGCGGGCCGTAGGCATAGGGGCGATAATAACCCTTGTGGTGATGATGCTTTTTGTAGTAGCCGTGGTGGTGATGTTTATAGTGCCCACGTCCTTTCCGGGCCATGCCGTCGTCCGGCATTCCGAATACGAAGGCTATTAAAACTAAAAGGGGTATAAGTATTTTTTTCATGACTCATCTCCTTTTGCTTCATCCTATGTGTATATAAACCCGTTAACAAGGGTAAAGGTTGCGAAGCCTGAATCAAGCTTTTTTTACGCCTGGCAGGCCGGCCGGAAAGCGAGGGGATCGGTGAGGAGAAATTTTGTTTGATGGATTGTGGTTACGTTGTGATTTTGTCCGGGTCTACGTGTATCGTGACCTCGGAGCCGGGGACGTTATCCTTTATTTCCCTGACGATGTCCTCGGCAATCTCGTGGGATTTTACGAAAGTGAGGGTGTGGTCCATGACGACGTGGAACTCGACGAACTTGGCCTGTCCGGCGTTTCTCGTCCGGAGCTTGTGGAAGCTCCTGACCTCAGGCGCGTATTTCATTATCGACTTCTCTATCTCGTCTATGGTATCCGGGGGCAGCTCCCTGTCCATGAGTATGTCCACCGACTGGATGATTATGTCCTTGGAGGACCAGAATATGAGGGCCGCGATGACGATGGATATTATGGGGTCGATGAAGTAAAACCCCGTGAGCTTTATGATCACGAGCCCGGCGACCACCCCGGTGTTGGTGTATACGTCGACGCTGTAGTGAAGGCTGTCGGCCCCGAGGACGAGGCTCTCCGTTTCCTTCGCCACTTTTTTTATATACTTCGCGAGGAAGTAGCTTACGAAGATGGAAACGAATATGACGACGATCCCCCAGTCGACGGATACGAGCTCGCCGCCCTCCGTCAGCCTGACTATGGAGAGGTAAACCAGATAGAGGGCGGAAGACCATATCACGAAGGTTTGAAACAGCCCCGCGAGCCCCTCGGCCTTACCGTGGCCGAACCTGTGCTCGCTGTCGGCGGGCTTTTCGGATTTTTGTATGGAGAAGTAGTTTACGGACGACGTGATTATGTCGAGGAACGAATCCACCGCCGAGGCCAGTATGCTGATGGAATTCGTCAGTATGCCGACCACGATCTTTACTATTATCAGGGTGAAGGATACAGCTATGGATAAGACGGCGGTGCGAAGCTTTTTATCCTTGACGTGATTCTGGCAGCTCGAAAACAATGGTCCGTATCTCGCGCGGTTTTTTTCGGGGACGGAGGCGGGGAGTAATCTCCGTCCTCTGGCCGCGCAAGAGTATTCAAAGAGACAGCGCCGATGCACCGGTCCTTCGGTTTGGTCTTAGGCGGTACTCCATCTCTTGAGCTTTTCGTCAACCTTCCTCGAAAGGCTTTCCCTGTACTCTTCTATGTCGATTCGAATTCTCGATGCGCCGGTATGCATGGCCGTCTCAGCGACGGCGACGGACTCCCATACGAGCACCCTCGGATCGAACGGGCTCGGGACTATGTATTCCGGGCCGAATTCGAAGTTCTTTTTGCCGTAAGCCTTCGCGACGCTCTCGTCCGCCCCCGTCTTGGCGAGGTTGGCGAGCGAATGCGCGGCTGCCACCTTCATCTCTTCGTTTATGGCCTTGGCCCTTACGTCGAGCGCGCCCCTGAAGATAAAGGGGAACCCGAGCACGTTGTTGACCTGGTTCGGATAGTCGGACCTTCCGGTCGCCATTATGACGTCCTTCCTCGCGGCCTTTGCCTCGGGGTAGGAGATTTCGGGATCGGGGTTGGCCATGGCGAATATAATGGGCTTGTCGGCCATCGATTTGACCATGGCCTGCGTGACCATTCCGCCCTCGCTGAGGCCGACGAATACGTCGGCGCCCTTCATGGCGTCTCCGAGCGTCCTTGCGCTCGTATCGACGGCGAATCTCTCCTTCTGGGTATTCATGCCGGCTTCCCTTCCCTTGTAGATCACGCCGCGGCTGTCGCACATGACGATGTTTGCGCGCTTGGCCCCGAGCTGTATGAAGAACTCGGCGCAGGCTATGGCCGATGCGCCGGCGCCGTTAAACGTCATCCTGAGCTCGCTTATGTCCTTGCCGACGAGCTCGCACGCGTTTAAGAGCCCCGCGCCGGAAATGATGGCCGTTCCGTGCTGGTCGTCGTGGAATACCGGGATGTCGGTCTGCTTTCTGAGCTCGTCCTCGATGTAAAAGCACTCAGGAGCCTTTATGTCCTCGAGGTTTATGCCGCCGAATGTGGGCTCTAGGTATTTCACGGTCTTGATGATTTCGTCGGGGTCTTCGGTGTTTAATTCTATGTCGAATGCGTCGATGCCGGCGAATCTCTTGAAGAGGACGCTCTTACCTTCCATGACGGGCTTTCCGGCGAGCGCGCCTATCTTTCCGAGCCCGAGAACCGCGGTGCCGTTCGACACGACACCCACGAGGTTGCCCTTGTTCGTGTATTCGTACGCGAGATCGGGATCCCTGTAAATTTCCATGCAGGGCTCGGCCACACCGGGCGAATAGGCCAGGGACAGGTCCCACTGTGTGAGGCACGGCTTCGTCGGGACTACCTCTATCTTGCCTTTTCTTCCCACGCGGTGGTATTCGAGGGCGGCCTTCTTTATGTCCTGGTCCCTTTCTTTCTCGTTCTCGTTCTCATTCTCTGCCGAATTCGACATGTAATTAAAATCCTCCGTTTTGGTTCAGGGTTGTTGAGCCTGTATTTTTGTCGAGTTTATATGGCCTAGCTTCTCACGCCGCAGCCGCAGCCGGAATGCCCGCAGCCGCCGCTTCCGCCGACGCTCGTCGAAGGCGCTTGTGTTTCACCTTGGGATTTGACACCGAAAGAGGAAAACTGCTTCTCGATGTTGGAACCGTGGCACGAAAGACATGAAACGTCGTCGTCTTTGTTCAGCAACAACGCTTCGAATTCCTCATTACAATCGAGGCACCTGTATTCGTATATCGGCACGACTTGATTCCTCCGCACCTAAGAACTTGCAAGCATTATAGAATTATCTAAACACTAGTCAACCGGCGGTGCTTCCGGCAAGAGGGAAATGCCCCTCGTTTGTAGAAGGGAGATATTATAACAGGAATAAATGAGCGTGTTAAGGAGGATTTTAAGGTTATGAAAGACCGGCGGGAAAATCGAACTTTCTGACGTGATGGGCCTCGCCTTCGACCGCAACCGCCGCTACGTAGCCCCGGGGCCCGTCGATGCCAACGAGGGACAACGAGCCTCCGATGTTCACCGGTCTTCCGGGATCGAGCAGCCACCCTGCGGGCGGAGGCCCCGGGATCACGAGCCCTTTCCTCGTGAATACCCCGTACCCGCCGGCCTTTACCGACGCCTCCCTGAACGTCCAGAGCCTGAAGAAGGCCTCTCGTTTCAGCTCCTCGGGGCGGGAGCGGTAGAACTCTCCCTCCGTTTCGGTGAAAAAGCGCCTGATGACGTCTTCGGGTCTTCTGACCTCCCTCAGGTATTCGACGTCGATGCCGACCTCTTTCCCGGCCGCAACGGCATACATAGCCAGCTCGTGGGAGTGCGAGAGATTGAACGACACCGCCGGGGCATCGGCCCGTGCTTTAACGAAGGGCTTTCCCCCCTTTCCATAGCCGAGCTCTATGGCCCCGGGCTCTTCTCCCGTGTAGAGGGACAGAATGCGTCTCAGTATGCCGCGGGACGCTACGAACATATCCCTTCCGTTGCCCGGCCGGAGTTTCTCCGCCCGCGCGGATTCGTCCGGTGAGAGTACGCGCCTGAGCCGCTCGATCTCCTCGCCCGTGAATGCGAGCGGACGCGCCGTCCAGACGTGAATCTCGCTTTCGTCAAGGGCTGTCCGCGGCCGGAGTGATGAGACGGATTTTCTATTCACGTTAAAAAGGATACTATAGCCGAAACCGGTTTCTCAACCCGGGCCCCCGGAAGGACGGGCCCGTGGATATTTCGCCTCAGAAGGATTTCCAGAAGTCTATGCCCAGCGAGTCGAGAACCCTCTGGCCGTAAATGTTCAGGTAAAAGAGGGTGTTCGTGACCATGAGAAGACCGACCGCTACGAGCGTCCCGCCTACGACAATTTTATAGACGTTGTAATGCTTCTTTATCCAGCCGAAGGCCGTAAGCGCCTTCGATAGCGCGAGCCCGGTGATGATGAAGGGAAGGCCGAGGCCTATCGAGTATACGAACAGCAAAAGCGCTCCCTTTCCCGCGCCCTCGGCGGTGCTCGCGTAAAGGAGTATCGACGCGAGTATGGGCCCCACGCACGGGGTCCAGCCGAAGCCGAACGCTATGCCGAGGAGGAAGATACCGGCGTTCCCCATGTTGCCTCCGCCGACGTTGAGCCTCCTTTCCCTGTAGAGGAAGGGGACCTTGAGAAGGTCCATCGTGAAGAGGCCGAAGATTATTATTATCACGCCGGATATTCGGAGGAGAAGGACTTTGTTCTGATGAAGGAATGTCCCGAGGAACGAGGCCCCCGCGCCGAGCGAAACGAACACGCACGAGAACCCGAGCACGAAGAGGAGGCTCGGGACGAGTATTTTCGTCATCTTCCCTTCGGCCGCGCCGCCGGTGAGCTCCTCGAAAGACATCTTCGAGACCATCGAGACGTAGCCCGGGATGAGGGGCAGGACGCAGGGGGACAGGAACGATACGATCCCCGCGAGAAACGCTATGGCCCAGCTTACCTGTACTTCGGCGGGGTTCATTTAGACATCTCCGAGAGGATTTTTTTAAATTGCTTTTCCCCATCCTCGCCTACGAACGGGCCGTAGTTCTGGCGTATTATCTGCCCGTCCCCGTTTATGAAGAAGGTGGCGGGCAGGGCCACTACTCCGTACCTGCTCGACGCGTCGCCCGAGGGGTCGTGAAGGTTGAGGTAAGTGACGCCCTCCGACTCCACGAATTTTTCGGCGTTTTTCTTGTCGTCCATGACGTCTATGCCTACGAATACGACGCCCTTGCCCTCGTATTCCTTCCAGCTCTTTTCGAACAGGGGTATCTCTTCCTTGCACGGGCCGCACCACGAGGCCCAGAAGTTGAGCACCACGGGCTTGCCCCTGAAATCCGAAAGGCTCACTTTTTTGCTCCCGTCTATGGTCGAAAGTGTGAAATCAGCCGCCTTCGGAAGCTTCGAATCGGAAATCGGCTCTCCATCCTTTTCGCACGCCGCGAGCGCCGCTGCCAGAAGAACGGCCGACAAGAGCGGGAGAAAGAGTTTCTTCATTTTGTCTCCTTGGTAATATCCGCGTAATCTCCGGCGGGGTTAAAATAATATACCATTCAATATTTTTTTTGAGCCGGAAAATTAGAAATTAGTGCGAATGCGTTTCCTATCGCGCTGGTTCCGCACGTCCGTCCGTGGGGTTAGATAACCGCCGGAGAGCGTTTATACTAATCGGGCTTATGGCCCGCGTCCGTGGGGGGCCGTGCCGTGCGTGTCAAAATAAGGGGGCTTTATATTATATGCTGAAGGCCGTGATTTTCGATTTCGACGGGGTTATAGCGAATACGGAGCCGGTGCATCTCCGGGCGTTTCAAAGGGCACTCGCCGGGGAGGGAGTCGAGCTTACCGAAGAGGATTACTACGCGAATTACCTCGCATACGACGACAGGACGCTTTTCGTGAGGCTCTACGATGACAGGGGGCTCGAAATGGAAAGCGCCCTCCTGGCCGCTCTTATGGAGCGTAAGTCCCTCAATTACGACGAGATGATCGAAGGGAATATAGAGCTTCTGCCGGGTGCGGTGGATTTCATAAAGTCCCTCGGGGGAAAATACAGGCTGGCGATAGGGTCGGGGGCTCTCGAAGCCGAGATCATGAACGTTCTCGACTTCGCCGGTATAAGGGACATCTTCGAAGTGATTGTCGGGGCCGACCGGATAGCGAACTGTAAGCCCGCGCCCGACGTTTACCTGGAAGCGCTCAGGTGTCTTAACGCCCTCCCCGGAGAGGGCGGTGAAATAGCCCCGGCCGAGTGCCTGGTCATAGAGGATTCGGTCTCGGGTATAAAGGCCGCGCTGGCCGCCGGGATGAAGTGCCTCGCGGTTACGAATTCCTATTCCGAGGCCGAGCTCGGTGAGGCGCATGCCGTAAAGCCCGGGCTCGCGGGGCTCGACCCCGGAATCCTCGGGAAATTATTTTGACCGGGCGTCTCCGGCTAACCGCCCAGAGCATCCTTTAAAGCTCTATTTCGGCCCCCGGATTGAGAATCTTTCCAAGTACAATTACTATTAACCGCGTGGATATGTATGCGCTGATAATGGCAGGCGGCGAGGGGAAGCGGTTCTGGCCCCTCAGCAGCCGCGAAAAGCCGAAGCAGTTCCTTACGCTTACGGGCGGGAAGTCGCTCATACGGGAGACCGTGGACAGGGTCCTCCCGCTCGTACCCATAGAAAGGATATTCATAGTCACCGTCGAGAAATACAGGGACGAGACGATGAAGCACATTCCGGAGCTTCCCAAAGATAATCTCGTTCTCGAGCCCGAGGGGAAGAACACGGCCCCGTGCATCGCGTACGGGACTCTCAGGATCGAAAAGAAGGCCGGCGAGGCGGTCGTCGTCGTTCTGCCGGCGGACCACGCCGTGGGCGACGACGAGGGGTTCAGGGACTCGATAAAATTCGCCGCCGGGGCGGCGGGCGTAAGGCTCGGGGACGGGAGGTATCCGATAATCACCCTCGGCGTGACGCCGACCTCCCCCGAAACCGGGTACGGCTACATAAAGGCCGGTAAGGACGTCATCGAGTCCGGGGATAATCTCAGGGCGCTTAACGTAATAAGGTTCAGCGAGAAGCCCGACCACGAAACGGCCCTCGCGTTTTTAAGGGAGGGTGGTTACTACTGGAACTCGGGCGTCTTCGTATGGAAGACGTCTTCCATAATCTCCGAGTTCGGGGAGATTCTCCCCGAGTGGCACGCGAGGTTCGAGGAGCTCGCGCAGTGGCTCTACAGCTCGTCCGAAAAGGGGGCCGCGGCAGAGTTTTACGGCTCGATCGAAGCGGGCTCCATAGACAAGCTCATCCTGGAGCACTCGTCGCACACGGCCGTCGTTCCCGTGAGCTTCCCCTGGAGCGACGTCGGGAGCTGGAAGGCGCTCGACGAGTATCTTCGTGACGGGGAAGAGGCCAACGTCACGCGGGGTAACGTGATTTCCATTGGCTCCTCGGGCTGCCTCGCCATAGGCGGCAAGAGGCCGGTGGCGATCGTCGGGCTCAGGGACGTCGTGGTGGTCGATTCCGAGGAGGGGATACTCGTCCTCGACAAGGAGAAATCCCAGGACGTCCGGCTCGTCCCGGATGTGCTCGAAAAGGGCCCCCGGGATTCATAGACGCGCGTCTATCGAAAATTGATAAATTTCCTTCGTTATCCTACAATTAAGGACAGCCAGGAATCCATTAAATCTAGACCGGATAAGAGAGAGAATGAGAGAGGGAATTCTGTTTATAGTTTCCGGCCCGTCCGGGGGAGGCAAGACTTCACTCGTGAAAGAGGCGCTCGGGCGCATACGGAACCTGACGTTTTCGGTTTCCGTTACGACGAGGAAGCCGAGGGACGGCGAGGTCGACGGGAAGGATTACACGTTCGTCAGCGAAGAAGCCTTCGGGGAGATGATCAAAGAGGGCAGGTTCGCCGAATATGCAAATGTTCACGGTAACTTGTACGGCACTCCGCTCGCCGAGCTCGAAAATGCGCGGAAGTCGGGCGTGGACATGATACTCGACATAGATATTCAAGGCGCAAGGCAGATAAAGCAAAAGTACGGGGCAGGGGTGTTTTGCTTCGTCCTTCCGTCTTCGTTCGGGATATTGAAGGAAAGGCTCACCGAGAGGGGGAGCGAGAAGACCGGGGACCTCGAGAAACGTCTCACCGAGGCGAAAAGGGAGATGGAAGAGATAAACAACTATGATTATATTATTATTAACGACTCGTTTGACGAGGCCTTCGACTGCCTTTCGGCGGTCATAAAATCGGCCAGGTGCGAGTATTCGAGGGCGGCGGAGAGGATAGGGAAGGATTACTTCGCCTGACGACACATGATAAGACTTAACGACATAATAGAGAGGGTTAACGCCTATCTCTACCTGAGCGATGCGGACGTCGAGCTCCTGAAAAAGGCGTACGTCTACTCGGCCAAGGTGCACGCCGGCCAGACGCGGAGCTCTGGGGAGCCGTACCTGAGCCATCCCCTGGAAGTGAGCTGGATACTGGCGGAGATGAAGCTCGACGTGTCGTCCATAGTCACGGGCCTCCTCCACGATACGGTGGAGGATACGCTCGCGACGCCCGAGGAGATAGAGACCCTCTTCGGGAGCGAGATAGCCTTTCTCGTGGACGGCGTGACAAAGATAAGCCAGCTCCCCTACACCACCAAGATCGAGCGGCAGGCCGAGGGGTTCCGTAAGCTCATACTCGCCACGGCCAAGGACATAAGGGTAGTTCTCATAAAGCTCGCCGACAGGCTCCACAACATGCGGACGCTCGAATACCTGCCCGAGGACAGGCAGAAGAGCATAGCCAAGGAGACGTTCGACATATACGCCCCGCTGGCCCACAGGCTCGGCATGAGCTGGGTGACGCAGGAGCTGGAGGACCTTTCCTTTAAATTCCTCAATCCCGGCGAATATCAGAAGCTGGCGAAGCTGATAACCGACAGGAAGGAAGAGTGGGAGCAGCACGTAGACGAGATAAAGGCGCTCATAGCCAATAAGCTCGCAGAGTTCGACATACACGCCGAAGTCACCGGAAGATTCAAGCACGTATACGGCATTTACAGGAAGATGCAGATCCAGAACCTTGAGTTCGACAGCGTCTACGACGTAATCGCCTTCAGGATCATCACAGACTCGCTAAGGGAATGTTACGAGGCGCTCGGAGCCGTTCACTCGGCGTGGAAGCCCGTCCCCGGGAGGTTCAAGGACTACATCGCACTCCCCAAGGGGAACGGCTACCAGTCGCTCCATACTACCGTCATCGGCCCGTTCGGGGAGAGAATGGAGATACAGATAAGGACGAGGGATATGCACACCGTGGCCGAATACGGAGTCGCGTCACACTGGAAATATAAGGAAGGCAGGCTCGACAGCAACGGCAAGTACGATATCTATACGACCCTGAGACATCTTCTCGAATGGAAGGACATAAAGGACCCGACGGAGTACATGGAGGCCATAAAGGGCGAGCTCATATCGGATGTCGTATACGTCTTTACGCCGAGGGGTGATCTGATGGAGCTCCCGAGCGGCGCGACGCCCGTGGACTTTGCCTACGCCGTTCACACCGAGGTCGGGAACAGGTGCATGAGGGCCATGGTGGGCGGGAAGCTCGTGCCCCTCAGTCATCAGTTAAAGACGGGCGACACGGTCGAGATAGTCACCTCGAACGACAAGCACCCGAACAGGGACTGGCTCAAGTTCGTCGTCACGTCGCGGGCGAAGACGAAGATACGCGCCTGGCTCAGGAACGAGGAGAGGACGCAGTCCGAGATAGTCGGCAAGTCCATATGCGAGAGGAAGTTCAAGCAGCACGGGCTCGATTTCGGCGCCATGCTGAAGAACGGCGAGCTTGCGGACGCCCTCGCCGAGTTCAAGCTGAAGGACGAAAAGGAGCTCTACCTCGGAGTCGGCTACGGCAAGATTTCGGCAAACGATTTCTTAAAGAGGGTTCTCCCGACGGACAAGCTCGAAACGCCGCCCGAAAAAAAATCGCGGATGGAGAAGATTATCAGGACGATAACCGGCACGTCCGAGAACGGCGTCCTGATAAACGGCTACAACGACGTCATGATAAGGTTCGCGAATTGCTGCTCGCCGCTCCCGGGCGAGCCGATCACGGGATACATAACCAGGGGGAAGGGCATCACCATCCACAAGAGCGACTGCCCTAGGCTCCTGGACGTGGACGACGCACGGAGGATAGAGGTCGAGTGGGACAAGAACTTCAAGGTCCAGCGCCCGGCGAGAATCGTGGTCAAGTGCGTAGACCGCCCGGGCATTTTGTCGAACATAACGAGCTCGTTCTCGTCTTCGGACGTAAACATCTCCAAGGCCGAGATACATTCTACCGACGTGGACACCGCCGTCGGAACGTTCGACGTCGTCGTCACGGACCTCGACCAGCTCGAGAACGTCATGAAGTCGATAAGACAGGTGGACGGCGTCCGGTCCGTCGAGAGGCTCCTCGAATGGGAAAGGCCGTAAATACCGCCCGTTCCGCACCACCAACGATGCCGGCCGCTGTATCTAACCGTTTATATTGAAAGAACCTTTTTCACCGTTTATACTCAAACCTCAATCATGCTCGGTCTATGGTCGCGGGACGCGAAAGTAAGGAATAAAGCGAAGCAGTCTCTTTCTCAAGCCAAATCGTTATTAAGCAAGAACAAGCCGAAGATAAGCCCGGAAGCCGCGGCCGTCGTGGAGGGCAGGATAACGGCCCTCGAATCGGCGCTTGCGGGCGGGAACACCGAAGAGACAAGGCGGAGGACGGCGGAGCTCGATGGGGCCTCGCACGATTACCTTTCGAAGTTCGCCAAGTCGAAGCTCCGGCAGAACGTCGAGGCGCTCGTACTGGCCGTGGGGCTCGCGCTCATCATAAGGACTTTTCTCTTCCAGCCGTTCAAGATACCGTCTGGCTCGATGATCCCGACCCTCCTCGTTGGCGATCATCTCCTCGTCAACAAGTTCGTATACGGAACGCGGATTCCCCTTACGGGCATAACGGTCATGCCGTTCGAGGAGATAAAGCGCGGCGACGTCATAGTGTTCACCTACCCCAACCCTGAAAAAGACCCGTCCAAGGACGATATGTATTATATCAAGCGCGTCGTCGGCGTCCCGGGGGACAGCATAGACATAAACGGCAGGCAGCTCGTAATAAACGGACAGCCCGTGCCGCTCGAATACGAGGGCGATTACGTCGACGAAAGGAGCGGCGAGAAGCTCGACGAGTACGTCGAGGACCTCTCCGGCCACAAGCACGATGCGATATTCAGGCAGGGTAAAGAGACGACCAACAAGGGGAGCTTCATCCCGGTCGGGGAGGTTCCCGAGGGGCACGTCTTCGTCATGGGCGACAACAGGGACAACAGCCAGGACAGCAGGTTCTGGGGCTTCGTGCCCGTCGAGAACATAGCCGGGAAGGCCATACTCATTCACTGGTCGTGGGATTTCCAGAACCCGGACTTCCTCAACAAAGTAAGGTGGAGCAGGATCCTGCAGGGTATAGAATAAAGACGTTTAAAATCGGCCCGGACGCGAAGGGGGGAGCAACATAAATGAAAAGCTTATCTTCCGTATTCTGGATTCTGGTCGTCGTCATTTTATTCTACGTCGGATTCAAAATCGTCCCCATATACTACAAGGGCATATTCGGCATAAGGGGCGTATGCAAGGAGAACGCCGACGTCTACCACAAATGGGGAAAGAACTACGTCGTAAACGATATCTCCGAGAAGCTGAGAAGGATGGGCATACCGGAGGACAAGAGCGATTTCACTATAGACCGGACGGACGACAGCGTCGTCATATGGATCTACTATACCGACGACGCCAACTTCCTCGACCGTTACACGAAGCACTTCGAGTTCGAGTACGAGTGCGAGGGCGTCCTGAAGTCGGTATATTAGGGATAGGGGGTACACGAGATGGCCGATAAGGTAGTCATGGATTCCGATTCCATAAACCGCACGATATCGAGGATCGTGAACCAGATCCTCGAAAGGAACAACGGGGCCGCCGACGTCGTAATCGTCGGCATAAGGACGAGAGGGATACACATAGCGACCCGCATCGCGAACGAGATAGAGAAGCTCGAAGGCATAAAGCCCGAGATGGGTACGCTCGACATCACGCTTTACAGGGACGATCTCCGGCAGAAGACGGAATGGCCCAAGGTCGAAAGGACCGAGGTGCCGTTCGACCTCGACGACAAGAAGGTAATACTAGTAGACGACGTCATATTCACCGGCAGGACGACCAGGGCCGCGATCGAGGCCATAATGGACTTCGGCAGGCCGTCGTCCATACAGGTCGTAACGCTCATAGACAGGGGCCACAGGGAGCTCCCCATACAGCCCGACTATACGGGACTCAAACTAAATACGCTTAGCTCCGAGACCGTCAGGGTTCATCTAAAGGAAGCCGACGGAAAGGACGAAGTCGTCGTGGTGAAACAATAAATGGCATTCGAAAGAAAACACATACTGGGGTTAGAGGAGCTGACGGCCGAGGAGATAACACTCGTCCTCGACACGGCCGAATCCATGAGGGAAGTTTCGGACAGGGACGTGAAGAAGGTCCCGGCTCTAAGGGGCGTCACGGTATGCAACCTCTTCTTCGAGCCGAGCACAAGGACGCGCTCGTCGTTCGAGATAGCCGAAAAGAGGCTTAGCGCGGACGTACTCAACTTCACGACCATACACAGCAGCGTCGTAAAGGGCGAGACCCTCCTCGACACCGCGCGTAACCTCGAGGCCATGGGCGCGAGCATGATAGTAATCCGGCACCCGATGTCGGGGGCGCCGTGGCTCCTCGCGAAGGAGCTAAACTCGTCGATCATCAACGCCGGGGACGGATGGCACGAGCATCCGAGCCAGGGCCTTCTCGACCTCTTCACGATAAGGCGTTTCAAGGGCCGGATAGAGGGGCTCAAGATCGCGATAGTCGGCGACATACTCCACAGCCGCGTCGCACGGTCCGACATCTGGGGGTTCACCAAATTAGGAGCCGAAGTGAGGGTAGTCGGTCCGCCGACCCTCATACCTAAATATATAGAGGAAATTAACGTTAAGCCTCACTACAACCTCGAGGACGCCATACGGGACGCCGACGTAGTGATAATGCTCCGCATACAGAGGGAAAGGCAGGACTCCGAATTCTTCCCGTCGCTTAGGGAATATTCCAGGTTCTACGGCCTCACGCGGGAAAAGCTCAAGGTCGCCGCGCCGGACGTCACGATCATGCACCCGGGGCCGATAAACAGGGGCGTCGAGCTTTCGTCCGACATAGCCGACGGCGCCGAGGCCGTCATACTGGAGCAGGTGTCGAACGGCATAGCAGTGAGAATGGCGATGTTTTATCTCGTCGCTTCAGCAAGGAGAACTTCGTGAAATTACTGATAAAGGGCGGGCGCGTGATAGACCCGGCGTCCGGCAAGGATAAAAAGGGCAACGTTTACATCGAGGACGGGAAGATCAAGTCCCACCCGGCGGATACGAAGAAGATCGAAGGCGAGAAGGGCGTCGAGGTGATAGACGCGAAAGGAAAAATAGTCGCCCCCGGGCTCGTAGATATACACGTACACCTCCGCGAGCCGGGCTTCGAGCACAAGGAAACGATAAAAACGGGCTGCGAGTCCGCGGCCGCGGGCGGATTCACGTCCATCGTATGCATGCCGAACACGAACCCGATAAACGACAACGCCTCCGTCACCGAGTACATAATGCTCAAGGCGAGGACCGAGGGCATAGTGAACGTCTTCCCCATAGGGGCGATAACCAAGGGCGAGAAGGGCGAGACCCTGGCCCAGATAGGCGAGATGTACGAGGCCGGGTGCGTCGGCATATCCGACGACGGGATGCCCGTCATGAACTCCAAGGTCATGCGCCACGCGATGGAGTACGTGAAGGCGTTCGGCATACCCGTGCTCACGCACGCCGAGGACAAGGACCTCTCGGGCCACGGGGTTATGAACGAGGGCGACACCTCGACACTCCTCGGCCTGGGCGGAATACCGTCGGCCTCCGAGGACGTCATGGTCTCACGCGACATAACCCTGGCCGAGCTTACGGGGACCCACCTCCACGTCTGCCACGTTTCGACGGCAGGGGCGGTCAGGCTCATAAGGGCCGCGAAGAAGAGGGGCGTCCGGGTTACGGCCGAGGCCGCGCCGCATCACTTTACGCTCACGGACAGGGCAGTCGCCGAGTACGACACTAACGCCAAGATGAACCCGCCTCTCCGGCGGGAGGCCGACAGGGCCGCCCTGATCGAAGGGCTCCAGGACGGCACGATAGACGCCATTGCGACAGACCACGCACCCCATAGCGAGGACGAGAAGAAGGTGGAGTTCGACCTCGCTCCGTTCGGGATAGTCGGCCTCGAAACGTCGCTCCCGCTTTCGCTCAAGCTCGTCGAGGACGGGATACTCACGCTTCAGGAGATGATAGAGAAGATGACCTCGGTACCCTCACGGATACTCAATCTCGGGAGGGGGACACTCGAAGCCGGGGCCCCGGGGGACGTCGTCATATTCGACGCCGACGCGCCCGTGAAGATAGACAGGACGAAGTTCCGCTCGAAGAGTAAGAACACACCGTTTAACGGTTGGGATTTAAAGGGCAGGGTGCTTTATACGATAGTCGGGGGGAAGGTGGTTTACCGCGGGTGAGATAAAAGAACACAGTAACTTTAATGATTTTCGGATTAGGTGAATCCACATTTAAGAAGCGATGAATCACTTTTATATATAAAATCCACTATTATGTGAAAAGGAGATCAGCAAATAAATATATAAATCATATTTGCCACTTCCCTAAGCGTCGATTATGTGCCATTATTAGACTTTGACCTGTATTCACAAAACTATCAATCTTCTTTGGGTTCGTTAAATTTTCAGATATAAATAATTCACGATATCTAGTAATCGTCAATGAAAATTGGAGATATTACAAATGGCAATTGAAGATTTAGAGACCGAAGAGTTAGAAACAGAAGTAGACGAAACTCAGGAAGACGAAGTTTTGGTGAGATACGATATTGCAACTTATCCTTCGGATTTTACTTTGAAGGTGACCTTCCCCCCTTTTTTATACCACAGCAAATGAGAGTTTCCCGTTCATTTT